>NZ_JBIUXX010000007.1:0-101065 GCF_044744235.1 Pseudomonas sp. NPDC087346 | reverse complement strand
AGGATCGCCACGGCGAACGCGGCTACGTGGTTGTAGTCGTTGTAGAGGATCTCGACGTGCAGCGGCAAGGTATTGGTCACCCCGCGAATGTGCCCGGAAACCACCGACACCGCACCGAACTCACCCATCGCCCGCGCGGTACACAACACCACGCCATAGATCAGGCCCCACTTGATGTTCGGCACGGTGACATGCCAGAACATCTGCCAGCCATTGGCGCCGAGCAGACGTGCGGCTTCCTCTTCCTGCGTGCCTTGTTCCTGCATCAGCGGGATCAGTTCACGGGCCACGAACGGCACGGTGACGAAGATCGTCGCCAGCACGATGCCCGGCAAGGCGAACACGATTTGAATGTCGTGGTCCTGCAGCCAAGGCCCGAAGAAGCCCTGTGCGCCGAACATCAGCACGTAGACCAGACCGGCGATGACCGGCGATACCGAAAACGGCAGGTCGATCAGCGTCACCAGCATGCTCTTGCCGCGGAACGAATACTTGCTCACGCACCACGCGGCACTGACGCCGAACACCACGTTCAGCGGCACCGAGATCAGCACGGCGATCAGCGTCAGTTTCAGCGCCGACAGTGCGTCCGGTTCGAAGATCGCAGTGAAGAATGCGCCGAAGCCGTTCTTCAAGCCTTGCGATACCACGATGAACAGCGGCAGTACCAGAAACAGGAAAAACACCAGCCAGCCGAGGCCGATCAATACGCGTCGTGAATTCGCACTGCCACGGCGGGCGGCGTTGGCCGAAGAGGCGGCCGCAATAGACGATTGGGACATGTTCGCGCCTCCTTATGGGGTTTCGATGCGCCGCTGCAACAAGTTGATCAGCAGCAACAGGACGAAGGAAACCACCAGCATCAGCACGCCGATGGAAGTGGCGCCGGTGTAATCATACTGGTCGAGTTTGACCATGATCAGCAGCGGCAGGATTTCGGTTTTCATCGGCATGTTACCGGCGATGAAAATCACCGAGCCGTACTCGCCGACACCACGGGCAAACGCCAGGGCAAAACCGGTCAACCAGGCTGGCAGCAGTGCCGGCAGTAGAATGTGGCGGAACACCTGCAACGGTTTCGCGCCGAGGCACGCGGCCGCTTCTTCGACTTCACGCGGTATATCGGCCAACACCGGTTGCACCGTACGCACCACGAACGGCAGGGTGACGAAGGTCAGCGCCAGAGTGATCCCGAGTGGCGAATAGGCGATTTTGAAACCGAGGTCGGCGGCAAATTGGCCGACCAGACCGTTGGGGGCGTACAACGCGGTCAAGGCGATACCGGCTACAGCGGTCGGCAGCGCAAACGGCAGATCGATCATCGCGTCGATGATCTTGCGCCCCGGGAAGGTGTAGCGCACCAGCACCCAGGCGAGCAGCGTGCCGATAATGCCGTTGATGATCGCCGCACACAGCGCGGTGCCGAAGCTCAGCTTCAACGCCGCCAGTACGCGGGGTGCCGAGATGATCGTCCAGAACTGATCCCAGGTGAGTTGGGCGGCATGGACGAACATCGCCGCCAGCGGGATCAGCACAATCAGGCTGAGGTACACCAAGGTGTAGCCCAGCGTCAGCCCGAAGCCGGGTATGACGGGGGAGATACGACGCGACATAAAAGTCCCTGGTTAAAAACGCATTCCGCTAAACGCACCAATGTGGGAGCGAGCCTGCTCGCGAAGAGGGAGTATCAGTCAACTTTACGTCCTCTGACACACCGCATTCGCGAGCAGGCTCGCTCCCACATTTTCCGCGCCTGAGCATCAGGCTCGTGGTGTGGTTGAAATCAGATTACTGCGCCTGATAGATCTGGTCGAACACGCCACCGTCGTTGAAGAATTTCGGCTGAGCGGTTTTCCAGCCGCCGAAGTCCTTGTCGATGGTTACCAGTTCCAGTTTCGGGAACTGCTGGGCGTATTTGGCGGCGACGTCTTTATCCCGTGGACGGTAGAAGTTTTTCGCCGCGATTTCCTGACCCGCCGGGCTGTACAGGTGCTTGAGGTAGGCTTCGGCGATCTGTTCGTTGCCCTTCTTCTCGGCGTTCTTGTCGACCACAGCCACCGGAGGTTCGGCAAGGATCGACAGCGAAGGTACAACGATGTCGAACTTGTCGGCGCCGCCGTCTTCTTTCAGCGCGAGGAACGCTTCGTTTTCCCAGGCCAGCAACACGTCGCCCTGACCGTTGTTGACGAAGGTAATGGTCGAGCCGCGAGCACCGGTATCCAGAACCGGCACATGCTTGAACAGGGTCTGTACGTATTCCTTGGCCTTGGCTTCGCTACCGCCGTTGGCTTTCAGGCCGTAAGCCCAGGCCGCGAGGAAGTTCCAGCGTGCACCGCCGGAGGTTTTCGGGTTCGGAGTAATCACCGAGACGTCATTCTTGACCAGATCGCCCCAGTCCTTGATGCCTTTCGGGTTGCCTTTGCGCACCAGGAACACGATGGTCGAGGTATATGGAGTGCTGGCGTCCGGCAGACGTTTCTGCCAGTCGGCGGGCAGGGTCTTGCCGAGTTTGGCGATTTCGTCGATGTCGCCGGCCAGTGCCAGGGTCACGACGTCGGCACGCAGACCGTCGATCACCGCACGGCCCTGTTTGCCCGAGCCACCATGAGACTGCTGGATTTTCACGTTGTCGCCAGCGTGTTCCTGCTGCCAGAACTTGATGAATTCAGCGTTGTAGTCCTGATACAGCTCACGCGTCGGGTCATACGACACGTTGAGCAGCTCGTAGTCCTTGGCAACCGCGGAACCGGCAAACACAGCGCTGGCCAGAGCGGCCAAAGCGTAACGGCGAATCGACGACATGGTGAAAGCTCCTGGAATTCTATTGGCTTTTTCTTATGTATTGCTGAATCGGGTGCCGGTTAAAGATCGCCGCCTCCGACAGCTCCTGTGCAGATCCCCTGTTGGACTTGCCGCAGGCTGCGATCTTTTGCTCTACGGATCAGCTCGGTTTGTTGCCCGGCTGCTGCAAGCGGAATTTCTCTTTACGTTCGATCTGGACGACTTGAGCGTTGTGCACAGTGATCTCCACCGCGCCGAAACGCAGATCGCGCAGAGCGCTCTGGATTTCACGCAAAATGGTGGTTTCGTCCTGACCGTCAACGCTACGCAGGGATGCGCTCATGGTGCTGCTCCTTTGTATGGGATTTGCCTGGCAGTGGGCGGCACTGCGTTCGGCGTGGGAGCAATATAAGAGAGGCGCGGATATTCTTAAAAAGACTATTTAAGAATGTTTATATAACTGAAAAACATTATGTGGCGGGGCAAGGGTTTGCGCGGTGTTCAAGCTCCTGAAGAACACTGAAAACCTGTGGTGAGGGGATTTATCCCCGTTGGACTGCGCAGCAGTCCCCTGCTACCTGGATAAAGAACGGGGCCGCTCCGCGACCCAGCGGGGATAAATCCCCTCGCCACAAGATCAGCGCTCAGCTTCAACAGACTTGTCAGCCAATAACTGGCGCCTTCGTCCAATCAATATCCTGCGGCGGGCTCGGCCGTCCGAACCAGTAACCCTGACCCAGATCGCATTCCTGTCCCAACAGGAAAGCCGCCTGCTCAGCCTGTTCGATCCCCTCGGCATGCACCTGCATGCCCATGCTGCGGGCTAGTGCGATGATCACCCGGACAATTGCCGCATCATCCTCATCCCACGGCAGGCCGGCGACGAAACCCTGATCGATCTTGAGCTTCTGCACCGGCAGGCGCTTGAGCCGCAGCAGCGACGAATAGCCAGTGCCGAAATCGTCGATGGCCAGCCGAATCCCCAATTCACGCAGGTGATGCATCTGCTCCAGCGCCACCTCCGGATCTTCCATCACCGCGCTTTCAGTCACTTCCAGTTCCAGATAAGCCGGGTCCAGTCCGGTGTCATGCAGCACCTGCGCCACCTGCTGATAAAGCTCACGACGGGCGAACAACCGTGACGAGACATTCACCGCGATAAACGACAACACCACACCATCCTGCTGCCATTGGCACATCTGCCGGCAGGCCTGCTGCATTACCCAGGCGTCGATTTCGGCGATCAGTCCGGTGCGCTCGGCAATCGGGATGAACTCCGCCGGCGACACCAGACCACGCTGCGGATGCTGCCAGCGCACCAGCGCCTCGACGCCAATCAGGCGACTGGTTTTCAACTCATGCACCGGTTGGTAGTAAACCCGCAGTTCCTGCTGCTCAATCGCACGGCGCAGTTCGAAAGCGATCTCAACCCGCCGCTGCGCATGTGCAGTGAGTTCTTCGGTGTACAACGCGTAGCCATTGCGCCCGCTGCTCTTGGCCTTGAACAGCGCCGCATCGGCATTGCGCAGCAGTTGCTCGGCACTCAAGGCATCGCTGGGGAACAGGCTGATGCCGATGCTGGCGTTGATAAACAGTTGGTGACCGTTGATGCAGAACGGCTCCTTGAGGGCATCGAGAATGCGCTGCGCCAGCGCTGCTGCCTGCACCAGTTGCGGACAACTCTCGGCCAGCACCGCAAACTCATCGCCGCCGAGCCGCGCCAGAGTGATGCCCGGCCCGAACAGTTCCTGCAAACGCACTGCCACCGCCTTGAGCAAACTGTCACCGACGTTGTGCCCGAGACTGTCGTTGATCATCTTGAAGTGATCGAGATCGAGCATCAGCAAGGCGCAACCGCGTTTGTGGATCTGCGCCGAGGCCAGCGCCTGCTCGGCACGGTCACTGAACAGCAGACGGTTCGGCAGATCGGTCAAAGGATCGTGGTGCGCGAGGTGCTTGAGTTCGTGCTCGGAATCCTTGATCGCACTGATATCAGAGAACACCGCGACGTAATGACTGAGCCGACCCTGATCGTCGTGAATGACGCGGATGGTCTGCCATTGCGGGTAGATTTCGCCGCTTTTGCGACGGTTCCAGATTTCCCCGCTCCACTCACCCTGACTTTGCAGCGTGGCGAACATCGCCTGATAGAAACCCGGTGGATGATGGCCGGACTTGAACAGGCTCGGTTGATGGCCGAGGACCTCTTCACGCTGATAACCGGTGATCTCGATGAACGCACGGTTGACGTGCACGATCAGGCCCTGGCGGTCGGTGACCAACACGCCTTCACGGGTGCAATCGAACACCGCCGCGGCTTGGCGCAGACGTTCGCGATCCGCCTGACGCTCGCGCAAACGCGCGCCGATGCCCAAAACCTCACACAATTTAGCCCGCGCAAGAAAGATCAATCCGGCGCTGATCGCGGCCCAGACGTAACCGTTGATCAGTTGCCAACGCTCCAGGTCGACAGACTCATCAAAGAAACTGTTCAATAAGTAACCAGTGCCGCGCAGCCAGACTATGGCAAACAACAGGTAAAGCAGCGCTGCACGCATGGCATCGCGATAAATGGCAGGCATTCGGCTGTCCATGTCCCTACAAAAAGGTTGGAATTATAGGTCAAGAAACATCCAGCGACTCTTATCTGAAAGGGCGACTGGTTTTATCTGTGTGCTTAGTGATAATGCAACGGCTGTTTTTATCTTTATCGAGGGCCCTATAGCCTATGTGGTACGAAGGTTTTCTTGGCTTGTCGGCCTGGTCACTGGTCGCTGTCACCCTGCTGATGACCCACGTGACAATTATTGGTGTCACGGTCTATCTGCACCGTTACTCGGCCCATCGCTCGCTGGAGCTGAATGCTGGCCTGAAACATTTCTTCCGCTTCTGGCTGTGGCTGACCACGGCACAGAACACCCGCGAGTGGACGGCCATCCACCGCAAGCACCACGCCAAATGCGAAACCGAAGATGACCCGCACAGTCCGGTGATCAAAGGTCTGTCCACGGTGCTGCGCAAAGGTGCCGAGTTGTATCGCGCCGAAGCCGAAAACCCCGAGACCCTGCGCATCTACGGCAAGAACTGCCCGGAAGACTGGATCGAACGTAACCTCTACAGCCGTTATCCGTTGCTGGGTGTGGCGATCATGGGTGTTATCGACCTGCTGCTGTTCGGCACCATCGGCATCACCATCTGGGCGATCCAGATGATGTGGATTCCTGTGTGGGCCGCTGGCGTCGTCAATGGTCTCGGCCATGCCGTCGGCTACCGCAACTTCGAATGCCGCGATGCCGCGACCAATCTGGTGCCGTGGGGCATTCTGATCGGTGGCGAAGAACTGCATAACAACCATCACACCTACCCCAACTCGGCCAAACTGTCGGTGAAGAAGTGGGAGTTCGACCTCGGCTGGGCGTGGATCAAAGTCTTCAGCTTCCTGCGTCTGGCCAAGGTGCAGCGCGTTGCGCCAATTGCCCACCGCGTCGAAGGCAAGGGCAATCTGGACATGGACACCGCCATGGCGATCCTCAACAACCGTTTCCAGATCATGGCCCAGTACCGCAAGCTGGTGATTGGCCCGCTGGTCAAACAGGAACTGGCCAAAGTCGATCACTCGGTGCGTGACCAGTTTCATCGGGCCAAACGCCTGCTGTCACGGGAAACCAGCCTGTTGGAAGATCGTCATCACCAGCGCATCCAGAACATGCTCGAACACAGTCAGGCACTGAAGGTAATTTACGAGAAACGCCTGGCCCTGCAGCAGATCTGGGTCAAGACCAGTGCAAATGGCCACGATATGCTCGCGGCGATGAAGGAATGGATTCACGAGGCCGAGTCCAGCGGCATTCATTCCCTGCGCGACTTCGCCAACCAGCTGAAGACCTACTCGCTGCGCCCTGCAGCCGTGTGATTGTGGCGAGGGAGCTTGCTCCCGCTCGCTGCGCAGCAGTCGTAGAACCCTACACCGCGTTTTGACAAACAAAACGCGGTGTCGGTACCGCCCGGCGGGAGCAAGCTCCCCCGCCAAAAAAGGTCGGAACTTAGCTCCAAAACCCCTATCTCAAAGACACTTCGCCACCCCGGCGGGCTTATTGGTGGCCGCTGTCGTCATACGCGGCACGCCCTTTGAGACAAGTGTCGATGGTCAACAACAATCAAAAAGACTCGTCCCTCCCGCAGTGGCCCGAAGCCGCGCAAACCCTCATGGCACTGATGCACGCCCAAGGCGAGGTCGCCCGCCTGAGCGAACGGGAACAACTGTTCAGTTCACTGCTGGTCAGCGTCAACGCGGTGCTTTGGGCCTTCAATTGGGAAACTCGGCAGGTGCTGTACGTCAGCCCGGCCTATGAACGAATTTTCGGGCGCTCTGCCGGGCTGTTGCTGGCGGACTACAACCAATGGCGCGACAGCATCTACCCGGACGACCTGGACTACGCCGAGCAAAGCCTCGCCCAAGTCCTGCACAAAGGCGCGGTGGAAGATCGCGAGTACCGGATCATCGCCGCCGACGGCCAGATACGCTGGCTCAGCGACAAATGCTTCATCAATCGCCAGGAAGAACCCGGCCAGCCAGTGATCATCGTCGGCATCGCCGAAGACATCACCGACAAGAAGCAGATGGAAACCGAACTGCAACGGCTGGCCACCACTGACGTGCTGACCCAGAGCAGCAACCGCCGGCACTTCTTCGAATGCGCCAACCGCGAGTTCGAACAGGCCCGTTTGCAAGGCGCGCCACTGGCCTTTCTGCTACTCGATATCGATGACTTCAAGGTCGTCAACGACTCCTATGGCCATCCCGAGGGCGACAACGTCCTGCAACGCATCGCCGAATGTGGGCTTGCATCCCTGCGACGCGGTGACCTGTTCGGACGAATTGGTGGAGAGGAATTTGCTGCCGTGTTCCCGGGGTGTGCGCCGGACATGGCGATGCAAGTGGCCGAACGGCTGCAACGAGAGATTCAGCGCTTGAGCTTCAGCCATGATGGCCAGGCGTTCGGCATCACCGTCAGCCAGGGCCTGACCAGCCTCACCGCCGAGGACGAGAACCTCGACAGCTTGTTCGCCCGCGCGGATGCGGCGATGTACGAAGCCAAGCGCCAGGGCAAGAACCGGATCGTCTCTGGTTGAGCCCGGAATTTCGGTCCAACACATAACCCGTGTAGGAGCTGCGGCACGCTGCGATCTTTTGACTTTAAAGATCAGGATCAAAAGATCGCAGCGTGCCGCAGCTCCTACATGGAATCACGCGGGTTATTTACGCATCCGCATCAGTTCCGGCAGACCGATCTTGAGCAATCGCGCCGTACGGCTTTTCGCCAACTCCTCCACGCCTTCATGCTCGGTCAATCGGGCCATCTGCGCCGCCATGTTCATCACCAGCGCTTCGCGGGAATACACCCCGCCACCGAGCTGATAAACCGAAGCAATCAACTCACGCAACTCCAGCGGCAGACGCCAGCGAGTTCGCAGTGCCG
Organism: Pseudomonas sp. NPDC087346; assembly: GCF_044744235.1. Classification (NCBI taxonomy): domain Bacteria; kingdom Pseudomonadati; phylum Pseudomonadota; class Gammaproteobacteria; order Pseudomonadales; family Pseudomonadaceae; genus Pseudomonas; species Pseudomonas sp. NPDC087346. Next base: position 92,804 of record NZ_JBIUXX010000007.1, on the reverse strand, counting down.
AGCCGTAAGCCGCACCAAATTCCGCCAGCGCCTCGCCGACCTCTTCCAGTTCATCCAGCTCACCGCCCGCCTGCTGCCATTCCTGCAAACAGCGCAGCAACGCCAGATCACCCAGTCGATGCAGCATCCCCGCGCAGTAACAGCGTTCCTGATCCAGATCGAGCAGGCGTGCCAGCGTGCGCGCGTATTCAGCGGTGTGCAGTGACAAGCCCCAATAACGCTCGGCATAATCCGCCAGACAAGGATCGCTGAGTTTCGCGCTGCGCTTGAGCGCCAGCCCCAGAATCAGGTTCATGCTCTGCCCGGTGCCGAGCCGATGCAGCGCCTGTCCCAAGGTCTGCACGGGCGCGCTTTGATGTTGCGCCGCACTGTTGGCCGCCGCGATCAACACTGCAGTGATCTGCGGATCAGTGCGGATTTCCTGCTCCAGCAGGTTCAGATCCAGACCATTGGGATTCAGACTGCGCTTCACCGCCACTTGCACATCGGTCATCAGTGGCGCGCCATCGGTCTGCTCGCGGCGCCGCTCAAGGAACACCGACAGGGTCATGCCCGGCGCCAGCGCCGGCACTTCGCAGAACACCTCTTCACCAGCGTTCAGCAGCAAACCCTGCAAGCGCTCGGTCAAGCTTTCCATGTTCAGCGGTTTGGTCAGGTACGCCGTCGGTGCCAACGGCAACGCTTCGCGCACGCTGGCGCTGTCGTTGCGGCTGCTCATCAGAATGAACGGCAGCGGCGGATTGCGTTTGCGCTGACGCACACTGCGCAACACGCTCAGACCATCAATGCCGGGCAACTCCCAATCGACAATCGCCAGGTCATACGGCACTTCGCTGAGCAGCGACAGAGCTTGCTGGCCATCGGCACACAGATCCAGCCGCGCATCGCAGCGCACATTCAGCAGCACTTGTTTGAGCAGATCCCGAGACCACGGATCAGCCTCGGCGATCAGCACTCGGGGTACCGCGGGTAATACAACGGCAGTCATGCGCGCTCTCCCTTGCAATGCCTGAACCTTAGCCAATGCTGGCCTTTCGATACAGCGCTAAAGCGGTCGAAGTGTTTCAGGGGCATGAAAAAACCCGCCGAAGCGGGTTTTTTGTCGATCCGATCACACAGTGCCGGGGCTTACAGCTCCGAGAAGCACTCTTCGATGATCGCCAGACCTGCGTCCAGTTGCTCGTCCGGCGAGGTCAGCGGTACGAGTACGCGCAGAACGTTGCCGTAGGTGCCGCAGGACAGCAGGATCAGGCCCTTGTCGCGAGCCTTGGCCACGACCGAGGCCACAGCAGCGGCGTTTGGCTTGTGGCTGTCGCCATTTTCGAACAGCTCGACCGCAATCATCGCGCCCAGCGCACGGACTTCGCCGATCACCGGGTACTTGGCCTGGATGGCTTTGAGGCCAGTGACCAGACGCTCGCCGACTGCCTTGCAGCGGTCCAGCAGGTTTTCTTCTTCGAACACTTCCATCACGGCCAGCGCCGCGGCGCAAGCAATCGGGCTACCAGCGTAGGTGCCGCCCAGACCGCCTGGAGCGATGGCGTCCATGTACTCGGCCTTGCCGCAAACACCGGCCAGCGGGAAGCCGCCAGCGATGGATTTGGCGAAAGTGGTCAGGTCGGCGCTGACGCCCATCTGTTCCATGGCGAAGAAAGTGCCGGTACGGCCAGCGCCGGTCTGCACTTCGTCAGCGATCAGCAGGATGCCGTGCTGGTCGCACAGGGCACGCAGACGCTTCATGAATTCTTTCGGCGCGACGTAGAAACCACCTTCGCCCTGAACTGGCTCGATGATGATCGCGGCGATGTCTTTCGGCTCGGCGTCGTTCTTGAAGATGCGTTCGATGGAAGCGATCGAATCATCAACGCTCACGCCGTGCAGTTCGTTCGGGTACAGAGCACGGAAGATGCCGCCTGGCATCAGACCCATGCCGGCCGAGTAAGGTACGACTTTACCGGTCAGACCCAGAGTCATCATGGTGCGACCGTGGTAAGCGCCGGTGAAGGCGATCACGCCAGCACGGCCAGTGGCGGCACGGGCGATTTTCACGGCGTTTTCTACGGCTTCGGAACCGGTGGTGACCAGCAGGGTTTTCTTGTCGAAATCACCTGGCACCTTGGCGTTGATTTTTTCGCACAGCTCAACGTACGGCTCGTAGGCCAGTACCTGGAAGCAGGTGTGAGTCAGCTTGTTCAGTTGCTCGGTCACGGCGGCGATGATTTTCGGGTGCAAATGGCCGGTGTTCAGTACAGCGATACCGCCGGCGAAGTCGATGAATTCACGACCTTCAACGTCAGTCACGGTCGCGTTCTTTGCCGACTCGGCGAAGATCGGGTGAATCTGGCCTACACCACGTGGAACAGCTGCGGTACGGCGGGCCATCAGTTCAGCGTTAGTCTTGCTCATTACAGTCCTCATTCGCCGCTCATCGGGCGGCGTGGTTCAAGGATTAAGCGGGAGGAATCGACGGTGGCAGCATGCGATGATCGACTGCCACGGCGTTCCCGGCCGCAGAGAAAATTCCGGTTTGAAACGACGCAAAGGGACAGCGCTCTCGTGCCCTTTGCGTTTAAAGCAATGCCAGGCCGGGCTTAGATGCCCAGGCAGAGGTATTTGATTTCTAGGTAATCTTCGATGCCGTACTTGGAGCCTTCACGGCCCAGGCCCGAGGCCTTGATGCCGCCGAACGGCGCGACTTCGTTGGAGATCAGCCCGGTGTTGACGCCGACCATGCCGTATTCCAGGGCTTCAGCCACACGGAACACACGGCCCAGGTCGCGAGCATAGAAGTACGAGGCCAGACCGAACTCGGTGTCGTTGGACATCGCGATCACTTCGGCTTCGTCTTTGAAGCGGAACAGCGGCGCCAGTGGGCCGAAAGTTTCTTCCTTGGCCACGGCTGCGTTTTTCGGCACGTTGGTCAGGATGGTCGGCTCGAAGAAGTTGCCTTCCATCTGCTTGCCACCGGCCAGCACGGTTGCGCCTTTGGCCACAGCGTCAGCGATGTGCTCTTTGACCTTGGCCACGGCTTTTTCGTCGATCAGCGGGCCAGTGGTGGTGCCGTCTTCCAGACCGTTGCCGATCTTCAGTTTGGCGACTGCCACTTTCAGTTTCTCGGCGAACGCGTCGTAGACCGAATCCTGAATGTACAGACGGTTGGCACAAACGCAGGTCTGGCCGTTGTTGCGGTACTTGGAAATGATCGCGCCTTCGACGGCCTTATCCAGGTCCGCGTCGTCGAACACGATGAACGGCGCGTTGCCGCCCAGTTCCAGCGAGACTTTCTTGATGTCCTTGGCGCATTCAGCCATCAGTTGACGACCGATTTCGGTCGAGCCGGTGAAGGACAGTTTGCGCACGATCGGGTTGCTGGTCAGCTCGCTGCCGATGTCGCCGGCGCTGCCGGAAACAACGCTGAACACGCCCGCAGGAATGCCGGCACGCTGGGCCAGTTCGGCCAGAGCGAATGCGGAGAATGGGGTTTGCGAAGCCGGCTTGAGCACCATGGTGCAGCCAGCGGCCAGTGCCGGGCCGGCTTTACGGGTGATCATCGCGGCCGGGAAGTTCCACGGCGTGATGGCCGCGGTAACGCCGATTGGCTGCTTGATCACGATCAGGCGCTTGTCCGGCTGGTGGCCCGGGATCACGTCGCCATAGATGCGCTTGGCTTCTTCGGCGAACCACTCGATGAACGAAGCGGCGTAAACGATTTCGCCCTTGGCTTCGGCCAGCGGCTTGCCCTGCTCGAGGGTCATCAGGCGAGCCAGGTCGTCCTGGTTCTCGATCATCAGTTCGAACCAGCGACGCAGTTTGCCCGCACGTTCCTTGGCGGTCAGTGCACGCCAGGCCGGCAGTGCCTTGTCGGCGGCCTCGATGGCACGGCGGGTTTCGGCAGCGCCCATCTTCGGCACGGTACCGAGGATCTCGCCGGTTGCCGGGTTGTTGACCTTGATCGTCTGACCGTTGTCCGCGTCTACCCAAGCGCCATCAATGAAGGCTTGCTGGCGGAACAACTGGGTGTCTTTAAGCTGCATGTCGGCTTTCCTTAACAGCACCGCGACAGACGCGGAGCAAAATTATGATTGTAGAAAGGCGCCTCGCAAGGCTGCCGTCAGGGAAATCATTACCGGGTTGAAGCACTTTATCAGCGCACGGCCAGCAACACGTGCGGCTCGGCACCCGGTCAAAGAGCGTTTGAAATCTCAAACGAATCCTAGGATCAAAGGGGGTAAAGGACAATAGGCCGTTCGAAAAAAAGAACAAAAACCCCGCTTTTGCTGAATTTTTCAGATCAACGAGCCAAAAGCCCCGGTCGCAGGCAAACGATAGATCAGTCCCGCCAAAGCGCCAAACGAGCCTTTTGCAGAACGTTACAGCTTTATGGAATGCCGCCGCCGATCCGACATCCGCACTGACAATACCTGCTAAAACCCAGCATGGACGCCCCGAGCCGACCTAGGTATGATGTCGCCCGCTGCACCAGTAGCTCAGCTGGATAGAGTACTGCCCTCCGAAGGCAGGGGTCGTGGGTTCGAATCCCGCCTGGTGCACCATAGATAGAAACGAAAAAGCCTCAGACTTCACGGTCTGGGGCTTTTTTGTGGGCAATGCATTTCAAGGCTGATTGTTGCTGTTGAGTTCAAAGAGCCGGGCGAGGTCCTGCGCGCTATGCAGAACGCGCTCTATCAGGATGTCGCCCTCTACGATCGAGTAGAAAATCAAGTATCGGCCATGAGTGATCATTTTCAGCCCCTTGGCACATTCCTCTCGGGAAACCCCTTGATTCGGCTGGGTGGTGAGGTGCTCACACCTCACACGCAACTCGCTAACGAAAGATCGGGCACGTCCAGGATTGTCGCGAGCGATGTAGCGGGCAATCTGCTGCAAATCGTCGCGGGAAAGTGCAGAAAACAACAACCGCCTCATCGGCGATTTTGCTCTGCTTCGATGTCATCTATAAGTGCATCAAGCTCAGAAAAAACGGTGTCGGCTGCCACGGCCGGACGTGGATCATTGCGACTTGCAGCAATCGCCTCGCGCAATTCAGCGGCTCGCAGGCGATCAAGCAATTCCTGATAAGTCGCATGCGCCAGCAGGTAGGCAGCGGGACGATTATGGTTGAGAACGGCGATGGGCTCCAAGCCGGCCTGCTCGATCACAGTGCTGGGGCTGCGTTTCAGTTCGGTGATACTCACCGAGCGACTAGCAAGCAGTTGCTCCATGACGCCTCCAAAGGTACAAAAAATAGTACCTTATAGTGCTCTTTTTTGAAGTTGAGGGTCAACGAGCAAATGATCGGCGTAACGTCAGGAATCAATCGCAGGCGGGGGTAATCAAAGGCGAAGCTCCAGCATGTCGGAGGCCGTCAGAACAGCGATTTGGATATGTATAAACGCGAACGATCGGCAAATCACCTTCACTCCGTCGTCCAGTCAAACTCGTCATAACCCTCATCCTCGTCGTCTTCTTCCTCCTCAACCTCCTCGTCATAAACGTCCTCTTCCAGCACGTCTTCTTCCGATTGGTTGAGCAGAAATTCCTTACGAGCTTCGGTAATCGCTCGCCGCATCTCCTCGCCCTTTTCCGGGCAGTTGAGGAGTTGGGCGATGCGGTCGATTTTCGGTGCCACTTTGTTCTCCAGCGCATCGGCAATGCCCCGATAGTGCGCGTTTTTGCGGGGCAATGCCAAATCGCTGGGGGTTGCTGTGATCAGTTTTCTTGTAATTGTTTGAGTCGTGCGTCGAGATCGGCATTGGGGTAGCGTTTGTGCAGGTTGTTGAACAGCGCATCAGCCGCTTGCGACTGGCCGGATTCACGCAGGCGCAGAACTTCTTGTAGTTGCTGGTCCAGGCCATTGGCCGGGGCGGCGGCGCGCTTGCTGGTCTTGGCTTGGTCGGCCATGTCCGCGCTGATCGCTTCGCTTTGCATCGGTGCGGCCATTTCCATCATCGGCGCGGGAGCGGGCATGCCGCCTGCCGGTGCGGCCAGCGATTGCGCTTCCGGCGCTTGTTTTTTAGCCAGCGGTGCAGCGGGTTTCGCGGCCGGGGCGAAGTCGTATTGGGGTAGCGGCTCGGGAGCGCGCTGCACCAGTGACAACATCAATGCCACGCCGACCAGGCTGGCGAACGCCACTTGATAACGTGGTCTCTGACAGGCTTGCAGCCAGCGCTGCCACAGGCTCGGCTTCGGCGCCGGGGTTTGCCGGTGGGCGGCATCGAGAATAAAGGCATCAAGACGCGCCGATGGCTCAGCGTTGTGTTGCTCACGATAGTGCTTGAGCAGTTGTTCTTCGGGTGTCTGGCGGGCGTCAGTCATGTCAGTACCTCCTCGGCCAGCAGCCGACGCAGTTTTTGCTGGGCGTAGCGCAAACGGCTTTTGACGGTCTCCAGCGGTGTTTCGGTGAGGCTGGCGATTTGCGCCAGATCGAGATCGCCGTGGGCGCGCAGCAGAAAGACTTCACGCTGGTCGGCGGGCAGGATTTGCAGGGCATTTTCCAGGCGTTGGCTGTCGCGGCTGAGATTGAGCAATTGCTCGGGATCACTCGCCTCATCGCTGACAGCGTGGACCTGCTCGTCATAGCTGTCATGCAACGGTTGATGGACGCCGTGCTTGCGCCAGTGATCGATCAATCGATTGCGGGCAATCTGGAACAGCCACGTACGAAATGTCGCCCGGCCCTGTGGCTGACTGCTGCTGCGGATCAGGCTCAGCCAGGTTTCCTGATAGACCTCTTCCGCCAGTTCTGGCTTGCCACTCAAACCCAGCAAGAACCGATACAAACCCTGGCGATGGCGGGCGTACAAAATCTCGAACGCCACAACGTCGCCTTCACGGTAACGCGCCAGCAACGACTCATCGCTGCTGGCGGCGGGGCTGTCTGCGGGGGCAAACAGCTGACTGATGAAGCCCTTCAAACGGCTCACTATTCAATCCGTCGTTCGGTCGGCATCACGTTGGATGCGGTTGAAGTACGCAGGCTCTGCGCCAGCTCCACCAGTTGCACGAACTCGTTGCGCAGACCGAAGCGATCATCGCCCCGCGCCCCTCGGGCCAGTTTTTCGGTGTCTTGCAGGCTGAAATCGCCGGTATAGCGACCGTCCTTGAGTTGCTGGGAAAACGCCGCGACCGCAGCGGCAAAACGCAGATCCTCGCTGGCCGGTTTGACCTGATTGCTGATCGGGTGCTCGATCAAAAGACTTTTCCCACCTTCCGGCGACTGATATCGCACACGCAGCATCGCCATCTCTCCTGTGTTTTCAGACATTGCGACAGCAGCCTTGCCGTAGCGCAGCGGCTCCAGCCAGCCCTTCTCGCCTGCGGGGACAATTTCATACAGCGCTGTCACCGTGTGTCCTGCCCCGATTTCACCGGCATCGACCTTGTCGTTGCTGAAATCCTCACGCTTGAGCGCACGGTTTTCATAACCCAGCAAACGGTATTCGCTGACCTGCGCCGGGTTGAACTCCACCTGCAACTTGACGTTTTTCGCCACCACCGCGAGGGTCGAAGCGAGCTGATCGACCAGCACTTTGCGCGCCTCGCGCAGGTTGTCGATGTAGGCATAGTTGCCGTCACCGGCGTCGGCCAGTTGTTCCATCAAGTGTTCATTGTAGTTATCCACACCGAAACCCAGGGTCGTCAGGGAAATCCCGCTCTTGCGCTTATCCACAGCCATTTGTTTCAAGCTGTCGAAGTCGCTGACACCGACATTGAAGTCACCGTCGGTGGCCAGCAGGATGCGGTTGATGCCTTTGGCGATGAACGCCTGTTGCGCCATCTGATAGGCCAGTTCGATACCGGAAGCGCCTGCCGTAGAACCACCCGCCGTCAGTTGCTCGATGGCGGTACGAATTTTGGCTTTTTCGCGACCGGATGTTGGCTCCAGCACCACTCGCGATTCGCCGGCATACACCACCAGCGACACCCGATCCTGTTCGCGTAACTGATCAACCAACAGTTTCAGGGTGCTTTTAACCAGCGGCAGGCCTTCGCGGCGATCCATCGAACCGGACACATCCACCAGAAACACCAGATTCGCCGGGGCCAGTTCTGCCACCGCACGATCGGAAGCCTTGATGCCGATCCGCAGCAAACGCGTGTGCGCATTCCACGGAGTGGCGGCCAGTTCGGTGGTCACGCCAAACGGCGAGCCATCGCTGGGCAGTGCATAGTCGTAGGGAAAATAATTGACCATTTCCTCCAGCCGCACCGCGCCTTCCGGCGGCAAGCGGCCCTGATTGAGCAAACGGCGGACGTTAGCGTAGGCGCCGGTATCGACGTCGGCACTGAAAGTGGAGACCGGGGTTTCTGCGACGGAATGGATCGGGTTGTCGGCGAGCGCTTGATATTGCTCGCGCTGCTCTGCGCGATAGCCCTGTGGATAACTTTCGCCTGCCGGCATTGGTGCAAAACTGGCCATCGGCGCGGCACCCGCACTGCGCTTGGCCATCGCCACATCAGCCTTGAGCGCTTCATGTTGAATCAACACTTGCGGCTGCGCTGGGGCGGGAACAGCGGCAGATTGCGGATCAGAAGTAACGCCGCAGCCAGCAACGGCGAGCAACACGCCGACCGCCACGGGCCGCAGGAAAGATACAGGGAGAGACATGGGGGCTGACCTCGGGATGAAATTGATCCATTCATCCTTTGAGACGGGCAGCCCCTTCAGTTCGGGTTAAACCCCGCTGGAAATATTTTCAGCGGTGATAACGCCGTACTGCACTGCTGTTGCGCAGCACATGACCTTTGATTTTTTCCATCAGCTCGGCGCGGGTCAGACCGGCCGGCAACGCGTCTGGAGCCAGATCGAGGGCGTAGATCTGAATGATGTAGTGGTGCGCGCTGTCGCCGGTCGGCGGGCAAGGGCCCATGTAGTGCGTATTGCCTTTGCTGTTGGTGCCGCCGACGCCTTCGAAAGCGGACTTGGCACCGACGCCGGCCGGGATCTGCCGGGTGGTGGCTTTGATGCCGTAGTGAATCCAGTGATCGACGCCCAGGCCTTTCTGGCCATCCGGATCGTGCATGACGATCGCATAGCTTTGGGTGGCCGCCGGGCCGGCATTCCAGCTCAGCGCCGGCGACTGGTTCTTGCCGCCGCAGCCTGCCGCGTCGCTGGCCGCAGCCGCGGTGAACAGGCGGTTATCCGAAACGCCGGGGATGCTAAGGGTGAAGCGCTCCTGGGCCTGCGCCGGAAACTGCACGCAAAGGGCGACGGCAAGGGCCGCCAGCCAAGGGTTGAGAGTGGTCAATCGGGTCATTCCGGGAGCACCTTGTGCAGTTGGGCCGTCGTCGGCCTGCAAACTATAGCTGTACCGTTCGTGCCGTGGCAGTGGCAATTGGCTGAACCTCGCACTGCGCCGCAAACTCGTAAGAGAAATGCCCGCGAGGAAGCCGAATATGTCCCTGCACCATGTCGCCCGTTTCGCCGATGTTCCTGAAGACCATGGCCTGCAAGTGCAGATCGGTGATTGCAAGATCGTACTGTTACGCGTCGCAGGCCAATTACGCGCCTTTCAGGGCGAATGCCCACACGCCGGCGCGCCATTGGCTGACGGTGCGTTGTGTCACGGACGTCTGATTTGCCCATGGCACAAGGCGGCGTTCCGCGCTGAGGACGGCAGACTGTGCGAGCCGCCGGCCCTCGACAGCCTCAAGCGTTACGCCTTGGAACTGCGCGGCGACGAAGTCTGGGTCGATGACCAGCCGATTTCCGATCCGCACGTTCCTCCGGCAGATGATTCACGCACATTCATCATTGTCGGCGTCGGGGCGGCAGGCACCGCGTGTGCGGCGGCGCTGCGCGAGAAGGGTTTTGGCGGACGCATCGTGCTGATCGATCACGAGCCCGAGGCCGGTTACGACCGCACGGTGTTGAGCAAGTTTGTACTCGCCGGGGACATGTCGGCCTCAGAGACACCCGCATTGCGCGATCAAGGCTTCTACCAAGAACAACGCATCGAACGAATTCACGGCGAAATAACGTCGATTGATGCTCAAGCGAAAACCCTGCATTTGAACGATGGCCAAAACCTGCAATACGACGCGGCAGTTCTGGCTACCGGCGCCACACCCAACACACTGGAGTTGCCGGGTGCCGATCTGCCACAAGTGTTTGTTCTGCGCTCAAGGCAGCAGGCCGAACAGATCATGCGCGGCACCGAACCCGGGCAACGGGCAGTGATCATCGGTGACAGCTTCATCGCAATGGAATGCGCCTCGGCGCTGCGTCAATACGGACTCGAAGTCACTGTACTCGCCCGGCATGCCATTCCTTTCGCCGCGCAATTCGGCGAAGCCGTGGGCAAAGCGATCCGCCAACGGCATGAAGACCACGGCGTGAAATTCATCACCGAACATCAAGCCCAGGAAATCGTCGGCGACGGTAAAGTCGAAGCGGTGCTGCTCGACAATGGCTTGCGCATCGCTGCGGATCTGGTTCTGGCCGGGATCGGCGTGCGCCCGGCCACCGAGGCTTTCGCCTCATTGCCAAGAGAGAAAGATCTGTCATTACGCGTCGACGGCGGTATGCGCGTGACCGATGGCCTGTGGGCGGTTGGCGACATCGCCACGTTCCCGTTGAACGGTCAGCCACAACGCATCGAACACTGGCGCCTCGCCCAACAGCATGCGCGAATCGCTGCTGCCAATATGCTCGGCGCCGAGGAACACTATCTCGATGTGCCGTTTTTCTGGACCTGGCATTTCGGCAAGAATTACGACTATCTGGGCCACGCCGAGCAATGGGATCAGATCGAGTTCATAGGAGAGCCCGAGCAACCGCCCTTCATTGGCCTGTTCGGCAACAAGGGCCTCGTGGTGGCCGCGATCGCCTGCGAGAAAGAGCGGGCGATGGCGATGCTCGCCGAACGGATGAAACAACCACTGCCCATCGATGAAGCCTGGAAACTGATCCGCGACTAACGAAAAACCGACTCAGCGGTTCGACGGTTCACGATTATCATCATCCTCGGCATGCAGAAAGATCGTCCGCGGATTTTCCAGTGGTGCCAGCGGCGGCGGCAACTCGGCCTGTTCAACCGGCCAGAAATGCGTCACCACATGGCTGATGTCGCCTTCCTGATCGTTGTGAATAGTCATCACCCCCGGCGTGCGCAGTTTCTGCAAACGGTCATCGTTGAGTCTGAAACTCTTGCTCAGCCCATCGTCATCAACCACCGGCGCCGGCAAACGCCGCTGAGCGAAGCTGCGGCTTTTACGCTGTTGATAACGCGCCCAGGAAATCAGGATCACCGCGTTGACCAACGCTACCCACAGATAGATATGCAAAGTGCCCAGCGCTTCGAACGCCGAGTTATCGATGAGCGGCCCACCCGCATGGGTTTCGATCAGTGGCCACAGCCCTCTGACCAGCAGAAACAGCAGGCCAACCCAGGCCAGCACCGTGAGGATCACGTCGATCACGACCAGGAACGGCCGCTGGCGAGTCCGGATGATTTTCATTTGATAACCTCCTCTTCGTCATCGCCGACCGGTTTGATGCCCCGGTCAGGACTGACCCAGCGCGCACGTTTCTGATGTTGGCCGAACAGCACTTTGGGAAAGCTGACCAGCGTGGTGAGCAGGCTGATGAACCAGAACACCAGCGGGTACCAGACCACCCAGAACATGGTTTTGCCCAGACCCGGTTCGTAACGCCGATCGATGATGATGCTGATCGCGAACTGCACCAGACAGACGAACGCCAGCAGCAACCCGGTAAACGCCGGAGGCATCAGGTGATCGACGGCGATGGCTTCCGGCATGACCACAAACTTGCCGACGCCCCAGAAAATCACCGACAACAGGAAAGTGAACGCCCAACCGGTCGACAGGCAATACTCGAACAGCAACGGCCACAGATAACGGTGGCGGTACTGCCAGATGCCACGAATATTCTTGAACAACACTTCGGCGCCACCCTGAGCCCAGCGCAGGCGCTGCTTCCACAACCCGCCGAGGGTTTCCGGCATCAGAATCCAGCACAGTGCGCGCGGTTCGTAAAAGATGCTCCAGTGGTCGAGTTGCAGCTTCCAGCTGATGTCGATGTCTTCGGTGATCATGTCCGGGCTCCAGTAGCCGACCCGGTTCAACGCCGTACGGCGGAACGCGACGATCACGCCGGACACCGTGAAGATTCGCCCGAATACCCGCTGCGTGCGTTTGATCAGACCGATGATCGAAGAGAACTCACCGACCTGCACCCGTCCGACCAGCGTCGAACGCGTACGAATCCGTGGGTTGCCGGTCACCGCACCAAGCCGTGCGTTGTCGAGCATTGGCGCTACCAGATAGGCCGCCGTGTTCGGCGCGAGCAGCGCATCACCGTCGATGCACACCAGATATTCGCTACGTGCGGCGATGGCGCCCATGCGCAGGGCGACAGCCTTGCCCTGGTTTTCCGCCAGATGCAGGACCCGCAGACGTGGATCTTCTTTGGCCAAGGCATCCAGCACTTGCGCGGTGTTGTCCTTGGAACCGTCGTTGATCGCGATGACTTCGATGTTCGGGTAATGCTGGGCCAGCGCGGCGTGGATGGTATCGGCGGCGTTGTCACCTTCGTTGTAGCAAGGGATCAGGATCGAGATCAGCGGCTCGCCGGCCAGTGGCGGCGGCAAGGTGTCATCCTTCCACGGCCAGTGCCGCTCCCAGTGCAGCCAGAAATACAGGCCACCGGCAATCCACAGCCCGGACATGAACAACGGGTAGAAAAACACGAAGTCCATCAGGAACTGCCCGGTCACCAGGAAGATCAGCCCCAGCGGTACGCCGAGGACGATCGCCAGAACAAGCAGGGCTAACAGTCTATCCAGCATGTCATGGGTTCCATTTGTTGGAGAGCGCAGGCCGCACGGTTTTCAGGTCCGGCAGGTTGTCGAGGAAGTTGTCCGGGTAGTAACCAAAACTGGTTGCACCCTGACGCTTGAGGCGGCCCATCCAGTCCGCCAGTTGCGCACCGTCGATATCGTTCTGGTCTTTTTTCGTCCAGTCCCGTGCCTGCAATTCGAACACCGTGCGATCCAGCGCACCGGGACGTTTCTTCACGGTGGCGACCAGCGCTTCCAGCCATGGACCGGATTGCGCCTGGGTCTGTTTTTCCATGAGCGGCATGGCCATCGGCGCCGTCCAGTCGTAAGTCGCGAGGAAGTCGTCAAGGTTCTGCGCGAACCACGCTTCGCTGGTCGGATTGAGCATCGGTTCAGCAAATATGTTGCGCGCCGTCAGTACCTGCGGGCCACGGATGGCGCGGACCTTGGCAGTCAGCTCATTGGTGAAGTCGATCAGGTAGCGGCTCTTGAAGCGCGTCCAGCGCTGCATCGCTGCCGGATCATCGCGAAGCGCGGCAATCGAACCCGGCAAACCGTGCGCCGCGTAAGCCTTCAGCGCCTCGGGGCTGGCGTCTTCAAAGTCCGAAAGCACTGCGTCATCGTGGTAGAGGATGCCGTCGACAGAGGTCAGGCGTGCCACGTCTTCGTAGATTTCACCGATGATCCGCCGTACTTCGGGATCGAATGGCGACAGACGCTTGTACTGATCCGGGTCCACCGAAGTGGTACCGGTTTTCGGGTCCCAACGGGTCACGCGTGGCAACTTGGCGTCGAGGCCGAAGCTCAGCACCGGCATCCACGCGAAGACTTTCACATGGGCGCGAGTGCGCAGTTGCCAGGCCACACGGTCGAAGATATCGGCACGCATTGGCAGATGACGGTTAGGGAAGTACAGCGAGTGCACCAGGCCATCGCCCTTCGGATCGGCGAAAGCTTGCAGGAACACCGTGTTGGCGCCCATATCAGCCATACGCTGGATTAGTTTGCCGAGGTTGATTTCCTGTTGCGCCGGGTCAGGGTCGTAGACGTTATCCAGATCGACATGCACCACGCGCATGGCGAAATCGGACTGCACCGCGACGATGCTATTGGCGAAATGCTCGCCGTCCGGATCGGACGCAACGAGGAATCGCGGGCCACTCATCAGGTTGTCGAGAGCGTCGAGACCGTCGTCGAGGGTCAGGGCCATTTCGTAGCCCTGCTCGCCGACCACGGTCAGCGAAGTGCCGTCCGCCGTGCCGTATGGCCAGACCCAGATGCGCGGTTTGTAACCGGTGACCTTGCGGATTTTTTCCGAGATGGTGACCACGTCGGTACGAATCCGTGCACGGAAATCTTCTTCGGATTCGTAGCGTTTGGTCACCGGGTCATAGCGCCGGGTCGCCGCCGCAGGCTGCATGTTGCCCTGCGGGTTAGCGAGGATGCCTTTGTGGCTGGCATCGGTGTGAGCCGCGATTTCCACCAGCCCGGATTGCGAGATTTCCCGCACCTGATCCCAGGTCAGGAAGTCGGAGCGCGCACGCGGCGTACCGGCGAAGTCCACCGGCTGGTTCAGCGGTGTATCGATCCAGGTGCCGACCGGCGCCAGCAGCGCGTGCCAGTTGTAGGCGCGCAAAACCGGCAGCACGCGGGTATAGAAGCTTGAATAACCGTCGTCGAAGCTCAGCAGAATCGCTTTGGCCGGCAGCTCGGGGCCACCCTTGCGCGCCGCCATGATCTGGTCGACCGTCACCGGTTTGTAGCCGTTCTCCCGCAGCCAGGCGAGTTGCTCGATCATGCGCTCGGTGCGCACCGCCACCACGGCTTGATCGGGATCGCGGTCTTCGATGTCGTGATAGGCGATGCCCAACACATGATTTTTCGGCCACGGTTTTTCGCTGGCCGCCACCGGTCGTTCGGAAGGCGGCGTGAACGCCGGGGCTTGCTGGGCACAGGCGCTGATCAGCAGCACTCCCAGCAGAAGGATGAAACGCGAAATCAAAGGCATCTTCAAACTCTTCTAGAAGCGGAAAGTGAGGTCGACGAGCAGACGCAGATCGGTTTCCCGGTCACCGTCGTAAGGCCGGTTGATCACACTCAACAAGCCGCCCACTTCGAATACATCGTTCCAGGCGTAGCGCTGGCCGTAACCGAGCATTGCCATGCCGCCCGTGCCGTGATCACGCTGGCTGTAAGTACCCGCGCCGGCCTGGAACTGTTGGCTCCAGGATGTTTCGTAGCGGTGGTAGAGCACGTGATTGACGTTCACCGTCGGCATGACGCTGAAGTCCGCCTTCGGGTTGAAGTACGGCACATCCTCGGAGTTGGAGTTGTGGCTGGTGCCGACTTCCAGACCGGCATCGACCTGCACGTTCGGTGCGCTGTAGACGCCTTCGCGACCGGTGAGCAAGGCTTCGACGCGGTTGTTGCCGTCGCTGAAGTGCGAGGGGCTGACAGACAGTTTCCACTCGCGACTTTCGTTGGCGCGCCAGCGGATGAAACCGCTGCCGCCATTGGCCTTGATGTCGCTGTTCAGCGCACGCAACGGCGTTTCGGCCGACAGATAGGCGAGGCTGCCGCCGTACTGCCAGTTGTCGTTGATGTCGCGGGCAATCGCAATGCGCGCGCCTTGTTTGTCGCCGTAGCCGTAATCGTGGTTGGAGACTTCGGCTTCGAGGGTCATGTCGCGGGTGCGGCGTTCCAGGCCGACGCGCTGGAAGCGGTCAGTACCGGTGCCTTCGGCGAAATCGCCAGTGGCATAACCGACGCCGGCAAACACGCGCCAGTCTTCATTGATCGGTGGGCTGTAAAGGGTGCTCTGGATACCGAAATCCCGGCTGCCGCTGACAGCCCCGGCACCGCTGCCGCCACCGCCGTTGGCCTTGCCGCCGTAGGCTTCGACGCGCAGTTCGGACATGTCGTGTACTTCGCGTTCGCGTGCTGCTCGTTGTACCTGACGGTTGTCCGGGTAGCGCTCGACCACATCGTCGGTCAGCGCATCCATCTGCCGCCATTCCTGCAGAGTCATGGCTGTCCGCGCCTGGGCAAGTTCCAGTCCCATATCGCGCGGCACCATGCTCTCGGTTTCCTTGAGCTGGTTTTCCGCACGGCGCGGCCATTGGCGGGCCAGATAAAGGTCGGCTTGCGCCAGACGCAGGCCGACGTTGCCCGGGGCCTGATCCACCAGTGTCTGCAACTGCTCCTCGCCGTGCGGCAGGTCGGAACCATAGGCGCCGGCCTGCGCTGCGAGTTGCTGGGCGTCCATCCATTCGTCATTGGGGTTGCCGATTGGCAAGCCCTTGAGTTCGATGCGTGGACGTTGCGACTTGGCCAGATCGTCGGCGACCTTGCGCGCCTCTACGGCGCGATCACTTTCGAGCAGCGAGTAATACAGCGCGGTGGTGTCTTCGAGACGATCACCGGCATCGGCGTCGGGCGCCGAAAGCACCTGGCGATAGAGGTCGGTGGAGATTTCTGGCTGACGCTGATCCAGATAGGCAGCGGCGACCCAACGCAAAGCGTAGGTCGGGATCTTCACGTTTTCAGCTTGCAGCTTTTGGTATTCGCTGATGACGTCAGCGGTGCGCGCCCGGGCCTTGAGCGCGCCCATGCGGTCGATGCGCCAGCGAACCACGTCGTCGTGGGCGCTGGCGTCAGGAGTCCAGGTGGCGAGCAGTTTGTCGTAATCGGCCAACGCTCGGTCGGCGATCACGTAGCGTTCTTTTTCAGTGCGGCTGGCGAACTCGGCAAGACGCACGCGCTCGGCGGCAAGATCGCCTTCGAGACGGCGCAAAGTTACCGGATCGATCAGCCCCGGCCGTTGCTTGGCCAGACGCAGCGCCGGTTCCGGCAAACGGGCCTTTTGCAGGGCGACCACGTATTCACGGGCGACTTCCGGTTTGCTACCGGCGCGGATGAACGCCTGGTCGTACTCGAACAGCGCGTCGTATTGCTTGCCGGCGCGGGTCAGCGCGTAGCCGAGCGCCAGACGCCGGGAAGGATCGTCAGGTTTGGCGGCGACCAAGGCTTTGGTGCGGGTGACGGCTTCGTCGGGCTTGCCGGAATCGGCCTGGGTCAGCGCCAGACCCAATTGCAGGTCGGCGTTGTTCGGGTCCAGCGCCAAGGCTTTGTTGTAGACCTGAGTCGCCTGATCCCAACGCTTGAGGTTGCGATAGGCGCGGGCGGTGGCGGTCAGCGCCTGCACCGGCAGTACGCGGTCACGGCCCTGGGTTTCGTAGACTTGCACCACTTCGGCGTCAAGCCCGGCCCAACTGGCGATTTGCAGGTGATCGCTGATCTGCCCGGTGGTCGATTGCCCCGCCGGCACCTGACGCAAAACCGTCAGCGCAGGCGTGTACTGCCCGGCACGGGCATCACGCACCATCTGATCATAGGGTGTATCCGCAAACGCCAGTGCCGGCCAAAGCAATTGGCTGCACAGCGCAAAACGGAACAACGGGCGTAAACCACGATGTAAAACAGGAACATCAGTACGCGGCATTCGTCAGCATCCTTACATGGCCAGCCGGGTCGCAATGCCCTCCTTGCCCATTCGTAACGAAGGCCGAGTGAGTTTCCCCCGGCCAAGCTTAGTCAGGCAGTCTTGCATGCAAGCGTAGACCAATATTCAGAACACAATAATTGTTCAGAATCGTGACAGGGCTTCTCCCGTAGGCGCGGCGAACCCTTCCTCCAGACAGCAAAACGCCCGGCGTCTGCGGGTGCAGAGGCCGGGCGTCGCTTTGAACGCTGGTGTTTACAAGGTCCGATTACTGAACCTGAGTGACACCGGCAAACTTGCTCATCAGGAAGCCGATGAACTGCTCGACGGTCATTTTCTGGCCGTTGAATTCCACCTGATTGGCGGCGTAATGCAGCTTGGTCACGACATTGCTGCCGTCCAGAGTCGCCAATTGCGAACCGACTGCCATGCCGGAGAACATCTCGGCCGCGGCGCTGGCCTGATCGGCAATGGCTTTGGCATCGGTCTGACCATCAACCTGCGCCTGCACGCTGAGCAGATCGATCAAACTCGGCTTGGACACCTGGATATTCAGGTCGAGCAACGCGAGCAATTGTTTGCCCAGTTGATCCGGCGGCAGATCCATCGACTGCGGTTTGGTCAGGTCAATCACCACATTGGCGCGGCTTTCACCGTTGGCGGTTTTCAGCGAGAGGTTTTCCAGCGCCACTTGCGGGCCGGCAGCCAGCAGTTTTTGCAGATCGGCTTTGACCTGTGCGGACTCGGCTTCGGTCAGGTTCAGTTCCGGCGATGGCAAACCTGCGGCGGCGGCCTCGGCGGAAGCCTTTTCGTAAGGCTGCAACTTGGTCTGGTAGACCTGCATCAGCGACATGGCCGACGGGATGTCGAGGTTCTTCAGGCTCATGGCCATCTGTGCCGAACCGATTTTCTTGTCGTTCAGCGACACTTCGCCGATCTGGTAATCGGCACGCCCGGAAGCGTTGGTGCCGGTTTCTTCGGTGAGGTTCTTCATTTCGAAGTTCTTCACGCCCAGCACCGATTGCTTGGGACCGAAGGTCACCTTGCTGCCGGTCAGTTCCAGAGTGTTTTCGCCGGTGTAGTAGCCGTAACTGCTCTTCGCCAGATTGCTCGCCAGGGTCAGACCGTTGAGCTCGATCTGCACCGGCGCCTGATCTTCGGCGACCGAGGTCAGCTTCAGGCTATCCATGTAGCCGTTGGCCTTGACCTTCTGCGCCTGGGCGCTGGCGGAAATGTCCATGCTCAGACCGGAAAACTTCAGACTCGACTGGTCATCCAGCGCGGTTTCCAGCGGCAGCAGTTCGAGGCTGCTGGTGGTCGACTCGTCGTAACCGATGTTGGTCACGCCTTTGAGCGGCGCGGCACCTTTGGTTGCGGCGAACCACTTCTCGGTGGCGGCATTCTTTTCCAGCTCATAGTTGCTGGTGGCCATGACCGGCAGCCATTTCAGCGACAGCAGACGCGAGAACGGCAGTGGGCCGTGTTCGATATGGTCGACAAACAGCAACTCGACCGGCGCCTCGCCGAACATTTCACCTTCGCCCTTGAGGCGATAGTGCGCGGTGCTGGTGAAGGTGTGGCGCTCAAGCGAAACCAGTTCCAGCGACGCGGTGCCGTTGGAGCCGGCCATCGCGGTCTGCAGCTCTTTGTTGGCATTGCTGACCGCATTGTTCAGCACGCCTTCAATCTTGGTGCCCGTGTACCAGGCCCCGCCGACGCTGATGGCACCGATGGCAACAACAATTCCGAGAAGCACGCCTGCTGATTTATTCATGAATGACCTGATCGATTTCCGTGGCTGTGAGTGTGGTCGTCTTCCCTGAACCCGTAACCGGGTCGCGGCTCGACTCCGCTGAAATTAGCGATGGAGATTAGCACTGGGCGCGGGAAGCGGCTCAATGTTTAAAGGTTAAAGGTTAAAGGTTAAAGGTTAAAGAGTGTCTATGGGGAGTGTGGACAGTGAACAGGCTGCAAGAGTTTCGGTGATCTGGAGACGCAATCGCTGGCAAGCCAGCTCCCACAGGGATATCTCTTTACCTGTGGGAGCTGGCTTGCCAGCGATGAGGCCCGTTGATTGACCGAAGATCAGGAGTACTGAACCTCGATCTCATCCAGTTGATGATCAAAGCTTTTGAGCCGCGCCGTCCAGGTATACACCAGCACTTCGAAATCCCGGTCGATCACCGCTTCGCCCGGTCCTTCGCCACGCGGGTCGCAAAAATCCAGCTGATAGCGTTCCCGAGCCATCGCGGTGGCGACATCGGACAGTTCACGGGCGTTGTTCAGCCAGTGCCAGCCTTCGTCAGCGATCTGCTTGTCGAGTTCCAGGCATTGTTTTTTCAGGGCTTCGAGGCTTTTTTCCAGCGGTGTGCCAGTGAGCTCGCCCATGACTTCGGCGAAGGTACGCCCCGGCTGCCAGTAACTGCCCCAGAAATAGCGATCGAATACGGTTTCGACCCGACGCAGCGCGACTTTGGTGTCCCAGATCAGCACCAGGGTTTTGCCCTGTTCAAGCTGTCTTTTTTTGACCCGCTGCACCTGAACCGATGCCCAGGCCACCACCACGATTGCCATGACCGCAATCAGCGCGGTGGCGCTGTCGAGGAAGACCATGGCCTTGTCGATCTGGTGAGCGAGCATGATGCCGTAGAAATAGGTGGCCGAAAGCAGCAGCAGCGCTGCAAGGGCGCACCAGAAGCCGAGAGCGTAAGGGTTTTTCATTATTGGTTTCCCCTAGACCAGCACTAGCAATCTGCGTTGAAAAGGCGCCTTGCTCGGGGCGCCCTTCCAACACTTCAAAGCATAGCAACGGCCTCAGGGTTTGCCGGGGTTTGACGCTTGCGTTCGTCCGCTTTCCCAACCGCCGCCGAGGGCGAGGAACAAATCGATCTGGCTCATCGCAACCTGGGTGTTGGCAGCGGCCAGTTGCGCGGTCACGTCGGTGTAAGTGCGAGTGGCCTGAAGGTCGGCCAGAAACGACTCGCGACCCGCCTGGAAGAAGCGGTGCGTCTGGTCTGCCGCCAGTTTCGCCGACTGTTCGGCATCGGCCAGCGCATCACGGCGTTGCAGCAACGCGGTGTACTGCGCCAGACCGGTCTGGGTTTCACGAATGGCGTTGAGCACCACGCCATCGAAATGCGCGAGCGAAGCCTGGGTGTTCGCTTCGGCTTCATGGATTCGCGCCCGGGCGCCGTTGGTCGGCACCTTCCAGCTCAGCGACGGGCCAAAGCCCCAGCGGTTGGTCGAAGGGTCGCCGAGGTCGGAGATGATGCCGACGGTGCCGATGGTCGCGCCGATGCTGATGTCGGGGTACAACTCGCCAGTGGCGACGCCGATTCCGGCAGTCGCGGCAGCCAGACGGCGTTCGGCCTGGCGAATGTCAGGGCGACGCTTGAGCAACGCAGCGCCATCACCCACCGGCACCAGTTGCGCGATTTTCGGCAGTTCGGCGCAGGTCGCCGTGCCTGCCGGCAATTGATCGACCGGTTTCGCCAGCAGCATCGACAGACGGAACAACCCGGCCTGACGCGCCGCTTCATAACGCGGCATGTCGGCGCGCAGGGATTTGAATTGGGTTTGCGAACGGGTGACCTGGGTTTCATCACCGCGCCCGGCATCGCGCAGACGCTGGATCAACGTGGTGCCCTGCTGTTGCAGGTCGAGGGAATGCTGGGCAATTTCCCGCTCTTCGTTGGCCGCACACACCTGGGTGTAAGCGCGGACCACGTCCGCCACCAACGTGATGCGTGCGGTATCAGCGGCTGCCTGAGTCGCATCAGCGTTGGCCTTCGCGCCTTCGATGCCGCGTTGCAAAGTGCCCCACAGGTCAAACTGGTACGAAGCGCTGATGCCGATATCGCCGACATTGGCCACCGGCACTTTCTCCGGCAGCAAATACGCCTGACCTGATTCCTGCAAACGCTGGGCGCCCATCTTCACGCCGGCACTCCAGCCGCCGGCAGCTTCAGCCTCGTCGACTTGGGCGCGAGCCCGTTGCAGGTTGGCTGCGGCGACGCGCAAATCGGTATTGGAAGCCATGGCCTGCTGCACCAGTTGATCCAGACGCGGGTCCTGATACAGCCGCCACCAGTCCGCCGGCACTGGCGCCGAAACCACCGGTTTGCCTTCTACCGCCAGATCGCCTTGAAAGTCCGAGCGGTTCACCGCGGATTTTTCCGGCAAGTGGTAATCCGGGCCGACCATCTGACAGGCCGACAACATCAGACCCAACCCGGCGATCATCAGCGCCCTGCTCATTGCGCGGGCTCCTGCTTGCGGTTGTCGGTTGGCTGATCGTCGATGATCGACACGGTCGCGGTGCGCCCGGCAATCATGCGGAAGTCTTCCGGCACATCATCAAAGGCAATGCGCACCGGAATCCGCTGGGCCAGCCGCACCCAGCTGAACGCCGGGTTGACGTTGGGCAGCAGGTTGTTGCCGCTGGTACGGTCGCGGTCTTCGATACCGGCGACGATGCTTTCGACATGCCCGCGCAGCTTCGCCCGGTCACCGATCACGCGGATGTCCACGGACTGGCCGACATGGATGCCGTCGAGTTTGGTTTCTTCGAAATAGCCATCGATGTGGAAGGAGTTGCTATCGACCACCGACAGCACCGCGCGGCCGGCCGTGACGAACTCTTGAACACGCGGCGCCCGGTCGTTGACGTAGCCATCGACTGGACTGCGGATCACCGAGCGGTCGAGGTTGAGCTGCGCGCTGTCCACCGTCACCAGCGATTCCGCCAGCGCCGATTGCGCACGAGCCACCTTCGACTGGCTTTCTTCCAGCTGCTCGGCCGGCACCAGGTTACCGAGGCCACGGTTACGCTTGGCTTCACGCTGGGCCTGAGCGAGGGTTTCTTCGCGGTCGGCCACGGCAGCCTTGGCCTGACGCAGGGCCAGTTTGAAACGGTCCTGGTCGATGCTGAACAGCACCTGCCCGCGTTTCACCAACTGGTTGTCCTTGACCTCGACCTGCTGGATCAGCCCGGAAACGTCCGGCGCGATCTGCACGACATCGGCACGAATATGGCCGTCGCGAGTCCACGGCGCGAACATGTAATACATCACCATGCGCCAGACGAGGACGACGGCGAAAGTCACGATCAGCAGGGTCAGTACCACGCGACCGATAGTCAAAAACGGTTTTTTCATGTCATCAGGTATCGACTGAGTGAGTCCACGCCGTACAGAAGCACGGCGTAGAGCGCCACGTTGAACAATGCCCGGTGCCAGACCAGACGGTAAAAGTGCAGGCGCGTCAGCACGCCATGCACCAACAAAAACAGCACATAAGTGATGCCCATCAACACCAGCAAGGTCGGCAGGAAGATGCCGCTGATGTCCAGATCACCGATCATAGGGGCGCTCCATCGGGCAGCGGTTCTTCGGGCTCGGCGCTGGAAACGAATTCAACGCCGGGCAACAGCGCCAGACGCAAACCGCTCAAGGCGTGCAACAGGTGTAGACGGGTTTCCTCGTCGCCGTGACCATTGAGCGCACGGCGCGTGCGGTCCATGGTCATCAGCAACGCGCTCGGCGCTGGCAAGCGTTCGCCGGCCTTGAGACAGGCGCGGAAATACTCGCCGACTTCCGCGACTACTTGCTGCAACAGCGTCTTCGGCACGCCGGTCACACGCGGGGTGTAGGCGAGCAAGTCGAGCAAATTCAGGCCGACGCGTACTTCGCGCAAGGCGATGCCCGTGTCCTGCCCGGTCAGGGCCAGTCGTGGCAAGTGCTGCATCAGCCGGTCAAGCAGTTGCACGCCCAATTGCCGGTGTTCGGCGAGATTCGCCGGCTCGGTCATGTTGACGATGTCTTTCCAGCTGAAACGGGTGAGGCGCTTGGCCGCCAGTTCGGCGCCAAACGGACGCGCCACCAGCGTCCAGATGAACGCGAACAACAGGCCTATCGGCCCCGCCAGGTTGGAGTTGACGAAGGCAAAGAAGTCCGCGTCGTAAGCACCCTGAATGCTGATGAATGACGAGGTGTTGACCAGCGTCAGCAGCATGCCGAGGTAGAAACGCGGCTGCACCGTAAGGGTGCCGACGCAAATGAACGGGATGGCAAACGCCAGCACCAGCATCGGGAAATCGTGCAGGTTCGGCAGAATCAAAAACAGGTAGAGGCTGGCAAACAGCACCGACATCCCGGTCCAGAAAAAGAACCGGTAAATCTGCGGCGCCGGGTCGTCCATCGAGGCGAAGAAACTGCACGCCACTGCCGCCAGAATCACCGCGCTGCCGCCGTCCGGCCAGCCGAGCAGAATCCACAGCACCGAGGCGACAATGATCGCCAGAATGGTCGAGGCCACCGAGTAGAGCATCAGCCCACGGTCGATAAATGGCGTCAGGCGACCAAGGCGCCAGTGACGATACACCGCACGCCAGCTGTCCTGACGCTCGCAGAGAATCGCATCCTGCAGACTGCGGCAGTCCTGCCACAGATCGATGAATTCACCGAGGCGGTAAATCGAGTTGGAGAACAGCAGTTGCCTGCGATCCTCCAGCGCTTCGGTACTCGGTTGCAGGGCTTCGAGTTGGTCTTTCAGCGCTTGCCAGCGATCAAGATCGGCGTCCTGATGGGAAAGCCATTCACGGGTCGCAGTCAGCAGCGGAGCGAATTTTTCCACCAGTTCCGGGGTACGCCGTTCGAGGGCGTAGAGCGAGTCTTCGAGAGCATCGATCACCGGCAGCAGGTGGATCATGCGCCCGCGCAATTCCTTGGTATTGCGCACGGTTTGCGGTCGCGAACCTTCGTGCGGCAACTGGCCGATCATCAATTCGAGGCTGTTGAAACTGGCAACCATGGCCATGCGCAGTGCGGTGACTTCTTCGGGCTGCACATCACGGCCGAGAAACTTCAGGCTGTAGCTCGTCGCGTCGGCGAACCACTTGCCCACGCCATCGTTGAACACCGGCGCCAGACGCCTTGGCCAGAACATCGCGCCGACCACCGCGGCAACGGCAATGCCGAGGAAAATCTCTTCGGTCCGCGCTTCCGCCACGTCCCACACATTCAGCGGGTTATCCACCACCGGCAAGGCAATCAGCGGCAAGGTGTAACCGGCGAGCATCAACGCGTAGCTGTTGGCGGTGCGCAAATGCAGGGACAGAAACAGCAGAATCCCCGTCCACAGCGCAATCACCACCACCAATACATACGGGCTCTGGACGAACATCGGCACGAAAAAAACCGCCGCCGCAGCGCCGAGAAAGGTACCAATTGCACGATACAAGGCTTTGGAACTGGTCGGCCCGAGGAAGGGGCTGGAAACGATGTACACCGTGGCCATCGCCCAATACGGTCGCGGCATTTGCATGAGCAAGGCGATGTACAGCGCAATCATCGACGCTGCAAAAGTACGGACCCCGTAGAACCAGTCCCGGGCAGGCGGAATGCCGGAGAAAAAACCGTTCAAGGATTAACCACCGCTGGCGGATTGGCCGCCTCAAAAGCTTTCAGTACTCGAAGCGTAGCTTCCAGATCACTTTGGTCGATGCCTTCGAGCACTTCGTGACGCAGCCGCACCAGTTCGATTTCCACCGCCTGCACCAGCTCCCGACCGGTGTCGGTCAGGCTCAGGCACTTGGCCCGGCGATCCTGCGCATCTTCAGTGCGGCAAACGTAACCGGCGTGGCACAACTGATCGAGCAGGCGCACCAGCGACGGACTTTCCATCCCGGCCGCCTGCGCCACCGTCACCTGCCGCACACCCTCACCCAAACGCCCGATCATCAAGAGCGGGACGGCACAGGCTTCGGAGATTCCATAATTGACCAGCGTGGTCTGGCAGATCTTCCGCCAATGCCTGGCGGCCACCACCATGGCACTGCTGATATTCATCTGGAGAGCGTCGAGGTTATTCGGCACGGGACAACACACACTGTTAGTTTGCTAACTATCAATATCGCATTGGAGGGGATTTTCAGTCAAGTTTTGAAACAAATCTACCCGTCGGTCGCAAGTAGCAATCCTGAATATCTAATTGCGTATCTACAATGTATATACCACGTCAGTATCCATCCTTTTTCCAAGGAGCCGAAAATGTCGAAGCAAGCCGTTTTCACAATGAAACTTGAGCCGGAACTGCGCGAGCAGTTTATGGCTGAAGCGGAGGCATCACACCGTCCTGCGTCGCAGATTGTGCGAGAAATGATGCGTCAGTTTGTTCAGACTCAACAGGAAGCTCGTGAGTATGAAATATTTTTACAGCGCAAGGTCGACATAGCCCGGGAGTCAATGCGGGCGGGTGATGGCCTGTCCAATGAGGAAGTTGAAGCACAATTCGCCGCCAGGCGCAGGCGGGCAGAAAATCAAGAATGAAGATTATCTGGACTCCAGCCGCCGCACAGGATCGTGCACAGATTTGGGATTACCTGCATGCACAATTACCCCGCCCGCCCTTTACGCAACAATACATTCAACTCATCCACCACCTCCGCCCAATCGGCATCCTCCAGAATTTCATCGCGCAAAAACTCGGCCTGACTTTTCGTCCAGAAAAACGCGTCTGCCAGGTGCAGTTCGGGTTTCAGCGGGGAATGGGTGGCGATGAATTGCTCGATGCTGACCGGGTCGTCGTCGAGGCCGAGTTGTTTGAACAGGGAGGGCAAGCTGTGGGTTGGCTGTTGCATGTTGGGCTCCTTGAAGTAAGTGGTGTGTGGAAGATTATTCGCGAGCAAGCTCGCTCCCACAGGTTTAACGCGATCTCCTGTGGGAGCGTGGCTTGCCCGCGATGGCGTCAGCTCAGGCGCCATCAAATCTGATGACTCAACTCCCGCACCTCGGCATGCGGCACCATTTTCAGAAACTCGGGCATGCTCATGTGCAGCAGATAGTTATGGGTGCCGGCTTCCAGATAGATGTCTTGCTGCCGCGTCAGCAGCGGGTCGATAACCATGTCCAGACCATAGGAATCGCCCAGAGGCGGCACCGCGCCGCGTTCACAGTCGTCGAAGATATGCGGCAGATTGCTTTCGCGGGTCAGTTGCCATTCACCGCCGTTGCGCACTTTGCTCAAGTCCAGGTGCCGACTGGCCGGCAGCACCGCCATCAGGTAATGCCCATGGTGGTCATCGAGGATTACCGATTTGGCTACTCGCTCGGCGGGAACCCCGGCGACCCGCGCTGTCTCCAGGCTGCTCGCCGAGTGTCGGTGGGCGACGATGTCATATTCGCAATGCGCCCGGTTCAGGCTGCTTTGGACCTTTTTTGCCATACGCATGATGCACCTCGATGTTCGGCGAGACGCTGCCCGCAGAACGTTGTTGCTGTTTCCCAGAGTCTAGTTCGGCAGACCGCCAGCGAACGGAATTCCGCTCACCGGACACATCCGCACATTGATCAAAATTCATCCAGGCGCAGCCTCAACTAGACTGAAAGAACTACCCCACGACTCTCCCGGAGGGTCACGTGAACAGCCGTTGTTGTGCGTTTGTCCTGTTACTGCTGGCGAGTGGCTCGGCCTTCGCCGCTGACGCCTCGATTGCATCAGTGAACCCGGTCGGTCTGTGGCTGATTACCTTGGGCATCGTTTTTCTGATTGCCGAAGCTGCGCTGCCGAATTACGGCGTGATCGGTCTGGGCGGGATCATCATGTTCGTGATCGGCGCACTGATTCTGAGCAATGCCGAATTGCCGGTGCCGATGATGATTGGTCTGGGCCTGATCAGCGCCCTGCTGCTGATTGCACTGCTGGTCCGCGCCTTGAAAACCCGGCCGCGACACGCAGTCAGTGGCGATGCCGGCCTGCTCGGCAGCGTGACGCCAATTACCACCGTGCAACCGGGTGACGCGCGTAACGGCTGGGTGCAACTTCAAGGTGAACGCTGGCAAGTGCTCAGCGCCACACCGCTGCAAACCGGGCAATCGGTGCGCGTGGTGGGTCGCAAGGGATTGTTGCTGCAAGTGGCCGCGGCTGACGCGGCGCCGCTCGGAGAGTGATCATGGGTCTGCAAATCGGTTTTGTTGCACTGCTGTTTCTGGTGATAGCCCTGGCGGGTTCGACGTTCCGCATCCTGCGCGAATATGAACGGGGCGTGGTGTTCCAGCTCGGACGTTTCTGGCAGGTCAAAGGCCCGGGGCTGATCCTGCTGATTCCGGTGGTGCAGCAAATGGTCCGGGTCGATCTGCGCACCGTGGTGCTCGACGTGCCGCCGCAGGATGTGATCACCCGCGATAACGTCTCGGTGAAGGTCAACGCAGTGCTGTATTTCCGCGTGCTCGACCCGCAGAAGGCGATCATTCAGGTGGAAGACTTTCTCTCGGCCACCAGCCAACTGGCGCAGACCACGTTGCGCGCGGTGCTCGGCAAACATGAACTGGACGAGCTGCTGGCAGAACGCGAACAGCTGAACATCGATATCCAGCAGGTGCTCGACGCGCAGACCGATGCCTGGGGCATCAAGGTCGCCAACGTCGAAATCAAGCACGTCGATCTCAACGAATCGATGGTTCGTGCCATCGCCAAACAGGCCGAGGCTGAACGTGAACGCCGGGCCAAGGTGATCCATGCCGAAGGCGAATTGCAGGCTTCGGAAAAACTCATGCAGGCCGCAGAAATGCTCGGCCGCCAACCCGGCGCCATGCAGTTGCGCTACATGCAGACTTTGACTTCGATTGCCGGTGACAAGAGCTCGACGATTGTCTTTCCATTGCCGATTGAGCTGCTCAAGGGCATGGCGGATTTATCCGGCAAGTCCTGACACTGATACCTGTGGCGAGGGAGCTTGCTCCCGCTGGACTGCGAAGCAGGCCCGAAACCATTCAACCGAGTTTGTTCCGGGTTACCTGATCGCTTGGATTTACGACTGCTTTGCAGCCGAGCGGGAGCAAGCTCCCTCGCCACAAATAGTATCGATGCGGAAAATTTCCAGCGCTTCATAGGGTGCCTGCGCGCAGTTTTGCACTCGCGTCTGCAACAGCGCCGACGCCTCACGCCGCTTGTCTTCGCCATCGGCGACAAACACCTGCGACGGCTGTTTTGCATGCCGACCAGTCGTCGCAAACACTTGCTGGCGCTGTTCGGCACTCAGGCCGAAAAACTCCGCCAATCGCCCGCCCATCGCCTCTGGCAACTCGCTGTAATTCACCACCATCCCGCCCGAATCACGACAGTGCGCCAGCCCCGCTTCGAGCAAACGCCCGAGGCGCCGAGCGATGAAATCTTCGCGTCCTTCAAACGGCAATCCATCCTCCAGAACACCGTCGCCGAGCATGCCCGGCACCATGTGCATGCCCGGACGACGCAGGTGCGAAACGGCGATTTCCAGCGGATCGCGATAGACGAACAGCCACGGAGTGTCAGGGAAGCATTCACGCAACAACGGCCATTCACCGATGTTCCAGGCATCAAGCTTGATCACCAGGCGTTGCTGGTTACCGCCCCGCCGCTGCCCGTAGGCCGAGAGCAATCCGCTGATGGCCGACAGTCGTTCAGCGGCGGGCAAATCACTGCGTAGCAAGGCATCGAGCGGCGGCGGTTCCGAGACGACGATGTGATCGTCGAGCCCGGCGAGCATCTGGCTGATCAGCGTCGAGCCACAGCGCGAGGCGTGCAGGATGAAAGCGCTCGGTGCCAGTCCGGGGCTTTGTGCCTGCCATTCGGCCAGTGCCGATAGCGGCGTTTGCCGACGGAACGCCTGATTGAATGGTAGACGCAACGCGTCTTCCACCGCATCGCGGAAAAACGGCTGATGCAACGGCAAATCGCCAAACCAGCACCAGTCAACCTGCCATTGTCCGGCGACCGGCCAGACACGAATCGGCAACCAGCCGTGCAGATTCAAGCGCTCCATTGTTCATTCCATTGCCGACGACCATTGCGCATCGCGGCACGCAGTTCTTCGCGGGAAAATGCCATTCCCCGCTCAGCGGCCAGCTCCAGGGTTCGCGAGATGAACTGTTCAGGATCGGGCAGTACCTGCAAGATCGCCGATAGCGCAGGGTCAGTAGCGACCGCGCGCTGAAAACGTTGCAGCGCTGTTTCGATCCGTTGTGCTTGTGGGGTGCTTGGCAGACCGTCGGCGATCATCCGCTCCAGCCACTCGCCGGGCCGACAATCGAGCACCAGATGAACCCGCAGCGACGTATCGCGATTATCCACGCGATGCGGTCGGGCGAGATCGAGAAACCAGCACTCCCCGGCCTGCATCGGGATTTTTTCACCGTCGAGCCAGAAGTCCACTTCGGGCGGGCTGAGCAGCGGAATATGCAGGCGCAGATCGGCATCCGGGCCATCAAGATCGTAATCGCGATGTTCGTGAATCTGCGCGCCCGGCGCCAACCGCAACAGCCGCGCACTGACGATTTCCAGCGGCAGATCACGCAAGCCGGTTTGCCAGCGCTCGTTCAGCCGCCAAGGTGCGCGGTGCAGCGGTTCACCACGTCCGGGCGACAACTCGGTCAACGCGTCGCTCGCAGAAATCAGCGCGACACCGCTCCAGTCACCGGTGAAGTACCCGGCATTGAAATGGCTGCGCCAGGCATCGTCGGCAATCGCCGTCAGCGCTTGCAGCAATAGCGGCAGATCCACCGACACCGGCAAACGCGAATACGCCGGGCGGTTCATGCCTTTGGCAACACTGAACATTCACCGAGCCAGGTCAGCAATCGATCAAGGCACGCCTCAACCGATTGCCCGCCGGTATCGAGGACCAACGCAGCTTGTGCCGGAGCTTCATAAGGCGCCGAGACGCCGGTAAACCCCGGCAACTCACCACGCCGCGCCCGACCGTAATGCCCTTTGGGATCGCGTTGCTCACAGACCGCCAGCGATGCACTGCACCAGACTTCGCGATAATCCTCGCCCAGCCGTTGAGCGAAGATTTCCCGCAACTGCGCCAGCGGCGCGATCATCGCCAGAATCACAATGTGGCCGTTTTCCACCAGCAGCGCCGCCAGTTCGCTGGCGCGGCGAATGTTCTCCAGTCGATCCGCGTCGGTGAATCCCAGATCGCGATTCAACCCGGTGCGCAGGCTATCGCCGTCGAGCACCACACTCTGCAAACCGCGCTCGAACAGCTCGGCATGCAGCGCTTGGGCAAGCGTCGATTTGCCCGCCGCCGGCAGGCCGGTCAGCAGGATCGCCGCACCGCGATGGCCATTGCGGACCTCGCGTTGCGCACGGCTGATGCTGGCGACTGGCGCCAGTAGATTACTTGACCGCGGCATGCGCCACCGGCACCGAGATATCCCCCGCCGCCCACGCCGATTCGCGGTTGGCCAGCGCGGTCGCGATGGACTGCACTTCGGTCGACTGCACTTGATCCGGCAACGGATCGAGGCCGGCGCTGGCGAAGATCTGCCCGTAGGCGTTACGCAGATCAGCGTAAGACAAATCGCGACGCAGATCGGCCTGCAAGTTGTTCAACTCGCCCTGGATCAACTCCAGTTCGCCAATGCCGGCGGCCTGATGACGGTTGCGTAACTGGCCGACGATTTGCCCGTCAATGTCCGACAGTTGCTGGTTGGTCTTGAACTGACGCATCGCTTCCCGATAGTTGGCGTTGGCCACGTACAGTTGTGCCAACACCGCAATCGACATCGCCTGACGGCGCGCGGCAGCGACTTCTTCGCCAGCCTTGGCGACATTAATTGCCGCCGGAGCGGAGATCACGTTGAACAGGTTCCAGGTGACTTTCACCCCATAGTCAGCCCAGCCCTGCTCGACCAGAAACGAGTTGCTGTCGTAATGCCCACCAGCGGAGAACTCCAGACCCGGCAGCAGGCGCAGCATGGCCTTGCGGGTTTCGGCGGCGCTGATGCGGGTCTGGTAATCCTGCTCGCGCAGTTCCGGACGACTGGTCAGGGCTTCCTGTTCCAGTTTCGACAGATCGACCTTGAGCTCCGGGATCTGATAACCGTCGTCGGTGGCCAGGGTCAGGTTGGTGCCCAGCGGCAAGTTGATCAGCGTCGCCAGTTCGGTTTTTGCCAGCGACAAGGCGCGGCGCTGTTCTTCCAATTGACGCGTAGCTTCGATCAGCGAGCGTTGATAACCCAGCGATTGCACCGGGTCGCCGATGCGCTGATCGCTCATGCTCTGGCTGTTGTTGCGCGCCGTTTCGACCCGCGCCATCAGGCTGTCGATCTGCTTTAGCAGGCGTTCGGCGGCCATTGCTCGCCAATAGGCCGAGCGCACGTCCTGGACGATGGTGTTGATCACCTTGCGCCGACGTTCCTGAACGATCAGACGCTGGTCGCCCTGCTGCTTGGCGCTGATGTAGCTGACGCCGAAGTCGAGCACGTTCCACACCATGGTCAGGTCGGCGACATCACGGTCGCGATCCTGAGAGGTCGACGGTTCCAGGGACTGGGTGCCGGTGCGCACACTCTGGCTGCTGGAGGCGCTGACGTTGTTACGTCCGACGTAACCGGCATCCAGCGCCATACGCGGCAGCATGTCGAAGCTGGCGAGGTCGAGTTGCCGCTTGGCGAGTGCCTCTTCCATGATCTTCAAGCGGCCTTCGAGGTTGTACTTCACCGCACGGGCCATGGCCTGGTGCAGGGTCAGCGGACCGCTGAGCGGTTCCTGATCCTTGTACATGTTCTGCAGGTCGGTTCTGGCCCTCTGCTCACTGACGCTGCGCTCGATAGGATCGCTGGTGACTGCGCAACCGCTGATCGCCAGCGCCAGCAAGCTGGCGCCGAATAACTTCTGACTCTTCTTCATCCCTGGACCGCCCCTGGCTACCGCACCGTGTTAAGTAGTTTTGTTGGTTCAGGCCGATATTTCGCTGATACCGACCTGTTGCAATGCCGCCGCCAGGTCATCGACCCGGTGCTGTTCACTGTCCTTGAGTTGTTGCAGTTGCTGACCCAGCGTCGGTGCGCCAAATACTCCGCGCAGCCCCTGGGAAATATCGCCGCCCTTGATCGAGTGATGATCGAAGGCGTTCAACGCATCGCGATCGCTGTCGCTGCCCTGGTTGAACAGGCTCGACAGCGTACTGCTGCCAAACACCCCGCCATCGCCGCCGCCAAATCCGAGGAAGCCATGACCCGAGCCGTCGCCGTAGTTGCTGTCGGAGAACACCTGAGCAATGAAGCTCGGGCTCAGCGCGCCGTGGTTCATGAAGATGTCGCCCAGCGGCCGCAGGCCATCGCCGATTACTCGCTGCTCGAACAACGGAGCGAAGGTCAGCGGCGAACCGAGATCGCCGGTGGGCGGAGTGAAGATAATCGGTTGCAGCGGCACGTTAGGTTGCGGCGGCAAAACCACTGGATCGCCGGCACGGAATTCCGGATCGGGCGGCACCACCACAATCGGTGAGGTCGGCGTCGATGGCGGAACAATCGGCGGCACGGTGTTGATCGCGTAGTTGCCGGACTGACTCGTGCCACTGCCGCTGTTGCCTGACTGATCACTGACCCCGGCACTGTTGACGCTGATCGCGTTGCTGGTGCTGCTGACGTTGGCGTTCGGCGTCAGGGTCGCGGTCCAGGTTTTGCCACCGTCACTGCTGCTCAGGTTCGACAGCGTGCCGTTGGCCACATTGATGTCGGCCAGATCAAATCCGCTGACGGCTTCGTTGAAGGTGATCGTCACCGGCGAAGTCTGGCCGAGACCCAGATTCGGATTGCCGATGACGACAGTCGCAGTCGGTCGTTCACTGTCGATCGCGTAGTTGTTCGACACCGTCACGGTGTTGCCGGTGTTGCCTGCCAGGTCGGTGACGTTGCTGGTGTCCAGCGCGATGAAGTTGCTCGGGTCGGTGACATTGGCGGTCGGGGTGAACGTCGCGGTCCAGGTCTTGCCGCCGTCGCTGCTGCTCAGATTGCTCAGATCACCGTTGGTCACGCTCAGATCAGACAGATCGAAGTTGCTCACCGTCTCGCTGAAAGTGAAGGTCACCTGCGTGGTCTGGCCGATACCGATGTGCGGGTTGGCGACCACGATATTCACGGTCGGCCGGGTCGCATCCAGTATGTAGTTGTTGGAAATGGCGATGCTGGCGCCAGCGTTTCCGGCGAGGTCCTGCACACCCGAAGTGTCGAGCACGATCAGGTTGGTCGTGTCGTTGACGTTGGCGGTCGGGGTCAGCGTGGCAGTCCAGGTCTTGCCGCCGTCACTGCTGAGCAGGTTCGACAACGCACCGTTGGCGACACTGATATCCGACAGATCGAAGCCACTGACCGCTTCACTGAAAGTGATGGTCACCGTGGTGGTTTCACCGATACCCAAACGATTGTCGGCAACCACGATGGTCGCGGTCGGCAGCGCGGTGTCGATGGCGAAGTTGTTCGAATCGGTGGTGCCCACGCCCGCGTTGCCCGAGGCGTTGGTCACGCCGCTGTTGTCGAGGACAATCAGGTTAGTGGTGTCGGTGATGTTGCTGGTCGGCGTGAAATTTGCCGTCCAGGTAACGCCGCCGTCGCTCGACGAAAGGTTGCTCAGCGTGCCGTTGGCGACGGTCAGGTCGGCTGTGGTGAAACCGCTGACGGCCTCGCTGAAGGTGATGGTCACCAGTGAGGATTCGCCTGCTTTCAACGCGGTGTCCGCGACAACGATGGTCGCAGTCGGCACCTCGGTATCGACCTGATAATTGCTCGAATTGGTGGTGCCAGTGCCGGTATTGCCGGCCAGATCACTGATGCCAGCGTTATTGAGGACGATCAGGTTGGTCGCGTCGGTAACGCCGATGGTCGGCGTGAACGTGGCGGTCCAGGTGATGCCGCCGTCACTCGATGTCACGTTGCTCAACGTGCCATTGGCGACGCTCAGATCGGAGTTGTCGAAACCGGTCACGGCCTCGCTGAAGGTGATGGTCACCAGCGCCGTTTCGCCGGGCCGCAGGTCATTGTCGCTGATGACGATAGTCGCAGTCGGACGCTGACTGTCGATCACATAATTGTTCGAGTCGGTGGTGCCGCTGCCGGCGTTGCCAGCCACATCGGCGATGCCGGTGTTGTCCAGAGTGATCAGATTGCTGGTGTCGGTGATGCCGACCGTCGGGGTGAAGGTCGCGGTGAATGTGATGTTGTCCGAGGTGGTCAGCCCGGACAATGTGCCGTTGGCTACGGTCAGGTCAGCCTGAGTGAGTCCGCTCACCGCTTCGCTGAAAGTAATGGTCACTGTGGTGGTCTGGCCAACTCCCAGCGCCGTATCGGCAACCACGATGGTCGCGGTCGGACGCTGGGTGTCGATGGCGTAACTGTTGGAGTTGGTGGTGCCGCTGCCGGCATTGCCTGATGCATTCTGCACGCCGCTGTTGTCGAGGGTGATCACGTTGGTGGCGTCAGTGATGCTGGTCGTTGGAGTAAACGTTGCGGTCCAGGTAATCCCGCCGTCACTGCTGCTTACCGCGGTCAAAGTGCCGTTGGCGATGGTCAGGTCAGCGTTGGTGAAACCGGTGACCGCCTCGCTGAAGGTGATAGTGACCAGCGAGGTCTCACCAATGTTCAGCGCATTGTCGGCGACCACAATGGTCGCGGTCGGCAACACGGTGTCGATGGTGTAGTTGCCGGAATTGGTGGTCCCGGCGCCCGCATTGCCCGCAAGGTCAGCGATGCCGGCATTGGCGAGGGTAATCACGTTGGTGGCATCGTTGACGCCCACCGCCGGGGTGAACGTTGCGGTCCAGGTAATGCCGCCGTCGCTGCTGCTTACCGCGCTCAGCGTGCCGTTGGCAATCGTCAGGTCGGCGTTGGTGAAACCGCTCACCGCTTCGCTGAAGGTGATGGTCACCAGCGAAGTTTCACCGGCGCTCAGGGTTGGATCGGCGAGCACGATGGTTGCGGTCGGGCGTTGCGTGTCGATGCTGTAGTTGTTCGACGTAGTGGTGCCGCTGCCGGCGTTGCCGGCCAGATCGGCAATGCCGGTGTTATCCAGCGTCACCACGTTGGTGGCGTCATTGATGGCGGCTGACGGGGTAAAAGTTGCCGTCCAGGTAACGCCGCCGTCAGCACTGCTCACCGCCGTCAGCGAGCCGTTGGCAATCGTCAGGTCAGCGTTGGTGAAACCGCTCACCGCTTCGCTGAAGGTGATGGTTACCTGCGATGAATCGCCGATTTTCAGGTTGCTTTGCGCGAACACGATAGTCGAGGTCGGGCGCTGGGTGTCGACTGCGTAGTTGTTCGAATTTGTGGTGCCGGCGCCGGCATTTCCTGACAGGTCAGCGACACCAGTGTTGTCCAGCGTGATGACGTTGGTGGTGTCGGTGATGTTGGAGGTTGGCGTGAAGGTTGCCGTCCAGGTGATGCCACCGTCTGCGCTGCTCACCGCCGTCAGCGTGCCGTTGGCGAGTGTCAGGTCAGCGTTGGTGAAACCGCTGACAGCCTCGCTGAAGGTGATCGTGACCAGTGAGGTTTCACCGATTTTCAGCGCGGTGTCGGCGACCACGATAGTGGCGCTCGGCGGGGCGGTGTCGATCACATAATTGTTCGAGTCGGTGGTGCCCGCTCCCGCATTACCGGCCAGGTCTGTCACTCCAGCATTGTTCAGAGTGATCAGGTTAGTGGCGTCGTTGACGCTGCTGTTGGGGGTAAACGTTGCTGTCCAGGTGATCCCGCCATCAGCGCTGGTGACCGCGGTCAGCGTGCCGTTGGCAATCGTCAGATCAGCGTTGGTAAACCCGCTGACCGCTTCGCTGAAGGTGATGGTCACCAGCGAGGTTTCGCCGATGATCAGATTGTTGTCGGCGACCACCACGGTCGCGGTCGGGCGCACGGTATCGACGACGTAATTGGCTGAATTGGTGCTGCCCGTGCCGGCGTTGCCGGCCAGATCGGCAACACCGGTGTTGTCCAGCGTCACCACGTTGGTGGCGTCATTGATGTTGCTGGTCGGCGTGAAAGTCGCTGTCCAGGTAATGCCGCCATCGGCACTGCTTACCGCCGTCAGCGTGCCGTTGGCAATGGTCAGATCGGCGTTGGTAAAACCGGTCACGGCTTCGCTGAAGGTGATGGTCACCAAAGAGGCGTCGCCTATCTTGAGTGCCGTATCGCCCATCGCGATGGTCGCAGTCGGACGGACTGTGTCGATCGCGTAGTTGTTGGAGTTGGTGGTGCCGACGCCCGCCACACCGTCAGAGACTGCGACCACGCCCGTGTTATCGAGGGTGATCAGGTTGGTGGTGTCAGTAATGCTATTGGTTGGTGTGAAAGTCGCGGTCCAGGTGATACCGCCATCGCTACTGGAAAGGCCCGTCAGCGTGCCGTTGGCAACCGTCAGGTCAGCAGTGGTGAAACCAGTCACTGCGCGACTGAAGGTGATGGTCACCAGTGACGATTCACCGATGGACAGGGCCGTATCGGCGACCACGATGGTTGCGGTCGGCGGTTCTACATAGGCGGTGTTGAGCGTGCCGCCATTGTTGAAAATCCCTGCCAGAGCACTCGGTGTATTGCCGGTCGAACCACCGTTCGAAAGGCCACCGCCACCACTGGCGGCGGCGTTGCCACTGATCGCGGCAAAGTTGCTCGCAGTAATCAGCACCACGCCGCCGTTGTTCCAGATCGCGCCGACGCCACGGCCACC
Source organism: Pseudomonas sp. NPDC087346 (assembly GCF_044744235.1). Lineage (NCBI taxonomy): Bacteria > Pseudomonadati > Pseudomonadota > Gammaproteobacteria > Pseudomonadales > Pseudomonadaceae > Pseudomonas > Pseudomonas sp. NPDC087346. Next base: position 56,021 of record NZ_JBIUXX010000007.1, on the reverse strand, counting down.
GTCACCGCCGTTGGCGCCGTTGCTGCCAACGCCGCCGCCGCCACCACCGCCGCCACCGGCCGCGATATTGTTGCTGATCACCGAGGTGCCGATGATCTTCAAAGTGCCGCTCGACGCGTTGTAGATGCCGCCCGCCGCATTGGCACCGACGCCACCGACCTTGTCCCAACCCGAGCCGCCACCACCGCCGCCAATGGAAATCGTGCCATTGCTCGCCGTGCCACCATTCCCGCCGTGGCTGTAGCCGGCGCCGGCACTACCGCCGTTGCCGCCCACGCCACCCGTGCTGGTGCCGCCGCGACCACCCATGTCGGTAGGAGAGTAGCCGCCACCGTAACCTCCCGCGTTAGTGCTGCCAGCACCCCCTGCATAGGTCCCGGTGCCGGGGCCGGCAACACCGCCGTGACCGCCGACCTGCCCACCGATACCGCCACCGCCACCACCGCCGCCACCGACGTAGCCGCCGGTGACACCACCGCCACCGCCACCGCCGGAAGCGGCGTTGGCAGTTACCGTGACGTTATTCAGAGTGAGGATGCCGGCGTTGAAAATCCCGCCGCCCATGGCGCTCGCCGCCGCTGCGCCGCCGTTACCACCGGTAGCGGCCACCAGACCTCGGGTAATGACCAGACCGTCGAGGGTCACCGTGTTGCCGGAAGTGACTTCCACCACGCGGGTTTTGTATTGGCCGTCGAGCGTCACATCGGCCACGCCGTCGTTGTTCAAGTCGCCATCGACGGTAATGCTCTTGTTGATCAGCAGCTCAGAGGTGAGCTGGACGGTCATGCCGGAACTGAACGTGACAATGTCACCGTTCTGCGCCGACGCCAGTGCCGCGCGCAACGAGCCGACACCGGTATTGAGGTTGTTGGTCGCGGTCCAGGTGGCCAGGCCCCACTGATATTCGCTCATGGCTTTGGTCGAGAGCACGTTGGCGCTTTCGATGTTGCCGGTAGCGATCTCCAGATTCCAGTCGCCGCCGACCCCGGTGCGGTTGTTCGATGCTGCAATGTCGCGCCCGGTCAGTTGCGCCAGAGAGTCAACGAAACTCAGGCCGCGATCACCTTCGGCGGTGTAGCAGCCGTAGATCAGAATGTCGCCGCCGACGTTCATGTCCTTGCCGATTTCAGCGAGAACCGCGCTGCGTTGGGCGACGTTGTCGGCTGACAGATAGCTGTCACCCAGCCACAGATCGCCGGCATTGCCGTGAGCGATGATCTGCACCGAGCTGATGCCTTGATGGTGATCGAGATAGTCGGCGATCTGTTGCAGGCCGTCCTTGGTTGCATCGAGTTTGACCACTTGCGTGCCCGGCGCAACGCCCTGCAGCAGACTGTCGGCGTCCTTGACCCGGGAATCGACGAACACCACGCTCTGCCCCGGTACCGCGACGGGGCTGGCGGCCGGTGTGGCGTCAGCCTGACCGTGAGTGTCCTTGCTGACGCTCGGGTGATCGGCAGTCGGCGTCTTCGCTGCATCAGCGGCAGGATGGCTGTCGGCCTGGGCTGCCGTATCGGCCACGGTGGCTGCGACTGCGCCGTCGAACAGCATGCGCGGTTCCAGCGGCATGATCATCGGCGTGGCCAGCGAACGCCGGCCCTCGGTTGCCCGCGACTTTACCTTTGCACCGCCAAACAGGGTCCACCACATGTTGCTCACCCGCAATCGAACGCAGTTGTTAACGCATCAATGAAAAACGCCGCGATCAACTGATCGCGGCGTCGGACTTCATACGAATGACATTGGCGGCGCTGGCTGAGCCATCGAGCCAAAAGGACAAATCGGCGTATTGCTTGAACAAGTCCGGCGGCAGAATCGTGCGCCGCGACTGCAAGGCAACCCTGGGTTTGACCTTGTGCAGGCCGGCAAGGCCCAGGCCTTGGTCGAACTCTGGCGCGTCATACGCCAGATGTTCGAAATCGTGTTCGAACCACGGTTCGCCGATAAAGTCATAGACCAGCCGCAACACCCGCTCCGGGGCCTGACTGAGCAAGTCGTAATCGATGATCAGCAAAGAGTCGGCGTGTTCGCCGTAATAGGCTTCCTTGAGCGCCGCCCAGGCAAAACCCACCAGACGATTGCGCTGAGCGAGAGTTTCGCAGCGGCTGTAGACGGTGTTGCGCTCGACGGCATCGCCGAACAGCTTGGTGTTTTCATAGGGGTTGGCGCGGTACAGCCGCTCGAGACTGTCCATCACCCAGGCGACGTTGCGCACGCAGGCGATGACTTTGGCTTTGGGGAACAGATCGTTGATCGCCGGCAGGCGCGAGCTCCACTGGCGGTTGGTGTCGAATACCACGGGTTTGTCGGCCTTGTCGGCGTAGAACGAGTCGAACAGACCTCGCAGCAGGCGCCGGCGCAGGTCGGTGTCGATCACCGCGCCGAACTCGCTGCCGGCGCTGCATTGATCGAGGACTCCGGAAAACAACGAGCCCACTGGACTGGTCATGCCGGCATGAAAACGCGGGTTCTGCAAAAGAATTGCAGAAAGCAGGGTCGAGCCTGAGCGCGGCAAGCCGGAGATAAAGTGGAACTGCTGCAATCCCTTCACCGTAGTCGGAAGTCCTTTTGTCCGACAAATGTAGTTCAACAATGTCCTTTCGACTAGTGGTGTTTTGATATCAAATCGAAACTATTCGAGCCAAATAAATCGAAAATTCGTATGACTCGGCTGATGAATCGATTTAGCGCTCATCCCCCCGGTTTCCCGGTGTCTGGCGGCGTCTGGTACAGACGTGCAAAAGCGCCCGCAGCATGCATGTCACTGCGCCGCTGCCAACCCTCTGGCAGTGCCGCAAAATCATTCGGCTCGTCCAGGGTGCCGATCAACCACACCCGGCCGCTGCCGTTTGGCAAATCGGTCAAACGGTCCAGGTAGACGTCATTGCTGACCAGCGTACCGAACCCGTAAGCATTGGGGCGCGTGGAATGGCCGTCCGCGGCATTCGGGGTGTATAGACGAATCTGCGCATCGGTGCGGTTGTAGTAGACGTAACTCAGGTACCACATCATGTCGCTGGTGACGATCCGGTCGCCCTCGGTGAAGTGCCGGTTGACGTAGTCGACCAGCACACCAAACTGATCATTGCTGTCGACCGTGGCGTTGTTCTTCACGCCTATCAGCTCAACGCCAACGAACAGCACCAGAATCGCCAGCGCCAGCACGCGAAAGCCTGTGTACAGCCGATCAATCGCCAGCGCCACCAGCATCGGCAACCCCAGCGCATAGGCCGTCAGGTAACGCTCGATGAATACCGGCGAGATGAACGACACCACAAACACCAGCAGGATCGGCACCACGCTGTAGCACAGCAGCAGCAAGCTGCCGCGAAAAACACTGCGATCACGTCGTAGCGCGACGCCGATAAGCGCCAGCAATGCCAACGGCAGGGTCATGAACAGCCAGACCGGAAAAGTCCCGCCATCGTCCTGGATCAGCAGCGACCAGACCATCGACGGCAGCGAGACCAGGGTCACCGGGTCTTCCCAGCCAATATCGTTACTGGCCTTGAGCTCAGGGATGTGCTGCAGCAGATCGACCAGATTGGGCACCCACGGCAGGTATGCCAGTGCAATCGCCAGATTCGCCAGCCACCAGGCCGGGCGCTGGATATGCCGCAGTCGATACCCCGGCTGCACGCGCACCGCCGCCAGATACAGCCAGTGACTGATCACGCACAAAGCGGTGAAGTAATGGGTGTAGAACGCTGCCGTCATCAACAGCGCATAAGCCACCAGATAGCGATGCCGCCGTGGTTGCCGGACCCAGTACACCAAGGCAATGGTCGCGCCGATCAGCCACATGCCAAGCAACGCATACATGCGCACTTCCTGGCTGTAACGCACGGCAGTGGGCAACAGCGCCAGCAGCAAACCGGCCAGCAACGCGGCACGCCGGGTTGCGAGCAGATCCACCAGCCACACGCCGAGGCCAACGGTGATGATCCCGGGTATCGCACTCATGCTGCGAATCGACAGCATGCCGTCGCCGAACAGCCCGATCCAGCCATGCAGCAACATGAAATACAGCGGCGGATGCACGTCGTGCGCTGCACGCACCCAGATGTCCGCCAGTGAAAACTGGCTCAGCAGCACGCTGGAACCTTCGTCGAACCAGATCGACGCGGCCGTCAGGTCGTAACAACGCACCACCGCCGCCAGCAACATGATCGGCAGCAGCCAGTGTTCTCTGGCCCATCGAATCAGACGCAGGGCAACCAGCCATGCCCCCGGGACCGCGCGAGGTTCTTGCGTGTCGCCAATCGGCGTTTCTCTGTGTGCTGCCATTACATCCTCTTGCTACGCCGGAAAACCACGACCGTATGACCCCGAAACCTGCCAGTCACTTTAGGTCAGCGACAGGATAGCCGTCGATGGCGGATTACTCATTCACGACATCCGGCAGTCGTGTCAAACCGGGTCTACGCTCTGGCGTGGCGTGACCTGGCTGCGAAAGGAAAGGCATGGAAACCGGCCGAAACCGCGAGTGGCCCGCCGACCAATAACCTGAAGGGATGAGGACTATGGACGTTTACATGGGTACTGTTCTGACGTTTGCCTTTAACTATGCACCCAGCGGCTGGGCGGCGTGCAACGGTCAGATGATGAGCATCGCGCAGTACAACGCGTTGTTTGCGTTGTTGGGAACCACCTATGGCGGTAACGGCACCACGACTTTCGGACTGCCCAACCTGCAAAGCCGCATGCCGATCTGCCAAGGAACTGGCGGGGGCCTGACAACTCGAGTGATGGGTGAAATTTCCGGTACCGAACAAGTCACTGCCACTCTCAACAATCTGCCGAACCACACGCACGCCCTGACGGGCCTTTCTGCCACCACCACGCTGCAACTGGCTAACCCTGCAAGCAATCCGCTCGGTACACCCACCGCGACAAACTCCTACATCGGCGCTTCCGGTACCGGTCCCGGTCTGGCGAATATCTATTCCGACGCCCAAGGCGCTTCACCCGTTGCGCTCAAAGGTGTGGCCACTACCATCGCCGGGACAATCTCACCCACCGGCAACGGTCAGCCGATGCCGATCATGAACCCGTATCTGGTGCTCAACTTCAGCATTGCGCTGCAAGGTATCTTCCCTTCACGTAACTGATTGACCGCCGGGGGAGCACGCTCCCTCGGCACTCACCTGGCTGGAGCAAGACATGCTGCAAACCGTTAGAAGCCAAAACTTCGAAGCGCTACTGGGTCGAATCGGCACCCTGCATCTGCCCGACGGCAGTACGCTGCAAGTCCATATCGGGCAACTGGAAGAAAACCCCTTGGCAAAAATGCGCTACAGCGAGCGCATGCCGTTCAGTGTCGAGCTGAACAGCCTGACTCCAACCGAATTTGTCGATGGCCTGTGTGCGCTGGAGTTACCCGAGCTTGGGCGGGTGCAGGGCATTTTCGTGTCACGAGTGCCGCCGATGGGACGTGATCCGCAATTGGGTTACTTTCATATCACCTTCAACTGATCGCTCTATACAGGAGCGGTATTGTGATCTTTTGATTTTTCTTTCTGAGAACAAGATCAAAAGATCGCAGCCTTCGGCAGCTCCTACAGGGGGCTGTGGTGTGATTGTTATTGCGGGTACCAGACGAGGCGCTCGGCGGCAGGATTGCTTTCTTCAACGGCAAACCCCAGCGCCAGGTAATGCCGGCGTGCATGCGGGTTGTTCGTCCAGACCACCGTGGCCACCGGGCAGCGGATCTGTTGCGCGGCTTTTTGTACGCCTTGCAGCACTTCGCGGCCATAACCCTTGCCGCGTGCCTGGGGGATGAACGCCAGGTACAGCACGCGAATCTCGTTGGGGCCGAAATCGGTACTCAGCGCGCCGATGGCCGTGCCGAGTTTCTCGACCACGTAGTGCATGGCGTTGGGATAGCTTTCGCCCATGCCCTGCTCCTGCACCTGAAACTGCTGCGCAACGATTTGCTGCACCTGTTCCTGCTCGCCATCGATCAATTGCAGATCGGGGCGCGCCTTCTGATACAGGCTTTGCAGAAACGCACCGTCAGCGGTCACCGAAGGTCGCACCACCAATCCGTTTGCCGCCACTGCCGAGTTACCCGCCATCGCCGCTCTCCGTTAAAAACCACTTTCCCTGATACCGAGCGCCGCCAATCGCCGCCAGGCGACACCCAGCAATGACTCGCCGCTGCCCTGCAACACCACCACGCCGCGCAGAGGCTGCATCGGGGTCGGCGCCGCCTCAAGCGTAGCCAGTCGTGCGCCGTATTGCGCCTGCACCGGCTCTGCCCGCTGCTGTTGATCGCGGCGCACGGCAATCGGTCCGTGGTGATCGGATGTCAGCGCTTCCTGATCGACATACGCCACGCCGTTGGTATCGATTTCGTTCAACTGCACGGCCAGCGCCGGGTGCATCGGGTCGTCGGCAATAAACCGCCCGCTGGCGCCCGGCTTAACCCGCCACAGTTCGGCTTCGGCCAGATACCCGCGCAAGCGAGCACCGTCCTCGACCACCCGCGCCAGCGCATCCGTGCTCGACAGCCAACGGCCAACGCTCAGGTTCGGCAGCAAATCTCGCACCGTGCCGGCGTGCGGTGCGCGCAACGACAGACGCTCGCGTTGTGCGCTCAGCCCGCGATATTCGGCCACGGCTTCAGCGAGTTTCTGTTCGACGATACCGGCGTCGGCGGCGGTTTCACTGCGTCCGGCCTGACGTCGCATCAGCAACTGCTGGATCTGGATTTCCCGGCGCACGATGGCCAGTTTCGAATCGAGATCCGGCGATTCAAGCTCAATCAGCACATCGCCCTGTGCGACTTTCTGGCCGTCCACGACGTTCAACGCTTTGACCCGCGCCGCTGCCGGTGCATGCAAGGCACTGGCGCGCCCGGCCTCGAGCATCGTCGGCAATTCCACGGCGCTGCGCCACGGCACGATCAGCACCAGCAACAGGCCAAGCAGCACCAGAGCGCTGAGCAAGACTCGCGGCGCGTGGGCCTGATCGCGGCGGCTCCACCACTGGCGCCACTCATTCATGATTGGCAGAAAGATGAACCACACCAATTCCACCAGCATCAGGAAAATCCCCAACACCTTGAAGAACAGGTGATAGACCGCCAACGCGATCCCGAAAAACAACGCCGCACGCCACAACCACGAGCCATACCCCCAGATCAGCAAACGCCGTTGCATCTTCGGCGACCAAGGCTCGGGCGCCGGTGCGCCGTAGCCGAACAAAAACTCGCGCAATCGCCAGCGACACAAGGCAAACGCCCGCCCCTGAAGATTGTCGACCTCCCACAAATCACTGATCAGAAAGTAGCCGTCAAACCGCATGAACGGGTTGAGGTTGACTACCAGCGTGGTGATCCAGGTGGCGCTGGCCAGCATGAAGGCCGCGGTGCGTCCCGGCCCGTCAGGCAAAAGCGACCAGACCAACAGCGCAATACAGGCCAACAGCAATTCCGCCAGCACCCCGCCAGCACCGATCAGCAGCCGTGCGCGTCGATCATTGACCCGCCAGGCATCGCTGACATCGGTATAAAACATCGGCAGCAGCACCATGAACGCCACGCCCATGCTCTGCACCCGACACCCGGCGCGCTTGGCCATGAATGCGTGGCCGAACTCATGACAGAGCTTGGCAAAAAACAGCGCCACGCCGAACGCCAGCGCGCCGCCGAGGCTGAACAGATGCGGAAACGTACCGACAAAGCGCTGCCAGTCCCGCGACACCAGAAACACCCCGAGACCTAGCGTTGCCGGCAAGCCATAGCGCAACAGGCGCGGGCCGTAACGTTCCAGCCATGGCCAGGCGCGATTGAGAAACGCGTCCGGGCGCCACAGCGGAATACGGAAAAACAGATATTGATGCAGGAGGATTTTCCACAGGCTCTGACGCTGGGCCAAGGCTTTGAGCCGGTAACTGGCGCGCTGCTGATCGTCGAGCGCACTGATCAAATCGTGCCCACGGAGAAACTCCAGCAACTGCTCAAGTTCGCTGCCATCCAGCGGCAGACCCGGTTCACGATTCGCCGCGCGCAGCACTTGTTCGGCGTCGCCCAGCGACCAGTGCCGCAACAGACGCATCGCCGCTGCGCCGAGTTTGAAATAGCGCCCGCGCACCGGATCGGCCAGCGTCCAGCGCGGCGAGCCGTCCAGCGCCGGGGCTGCGGGCGACAACTGTAAATCGGCGCGCAGTCTCGGCAGGTTCATTTACAGACCTACGCTTTGACGCAGGCCCGCCAATGGCCGGCGCAGCAGATACAACGCCAGCGGCGCACGATCGCCGAATATTTTCGCCGTACCGCGCAGACCGATACGCGGCGGAGCCTCGGCAAAATTGGCGTCCAGACGATAAGCCAGCTGTCCACCTGCGGTCGGTTGCGCTTCGTAGGCCGAGCGTTCGAGCGTTGCGAGATGACGCTTGAGCGGATCGCTGTCGAGAAACAGCGCAACTTCGGCGCCGGGGTCCAGCGAGATCGCGTCCCCCACCGCCAGCTCAATGCGCAATTCGGCCTGAGTCGGATCGGCGATTTCCATCAGCCGTTCGCCGGTCTGCACCGGTCTGCCCGTCAAGCGCTCGGCATCGGCAAACACCGCGATGCCGTCGCGCTCGGCACGCACTTCGCTGCGGTTGAGCAATTCGCGGGCATAATCACGTTCGGCGCGTTTTTGCTCGGCACGAGCAGCGAGCAAATCGACCCGGGAGCTGGATTCGGCATCGGTAAACGAACGCTGGGAATTGGATTTCAATTCGGCCTCGGCCACCCCCAACGCCCGTTCGGCAACGTCAGCCTGAGCCTTGAGCGTGGTGCTTTCGAAGCGCAGCAGCAGGTCACCGGTTTTCACCGGCTGATTGGGTTTCACCAGAAACTCGGCGATCACCCCGTCCAGCGGCGCCGCCACCACACGGCCGCCCTGCGGCACCACTTCGGCCGGGGCCAGCACCGATTGGCGCACCGGAATCAACAAACCCAACAACAATACGGCGACCAGCGCCACCTGACGTTTACGCGTCCAGCGCAGCCGCCACGGTTTACGCGGTTGCAGCGCCAGCCAGGCGTGGCTGTAGGTGTCGCCGAGTTGCGACAGCAGCACTTGTTCCGAAGGATTCCACGGCACATCGCGGGCCAGCCACAAACCGCCGAACACCTGCCCTTCGCGGTCCACCAGCGGCAACCAGAACACCTGCGCGGCAGACAAACTGCGCCAGTCGGCCTGAATCGATTCGCCGACCATTTCCGGCTCGATCACCCGCGCCTGCTTCAGCACATCCTGCTTGAACAACTGCGCAACAGCCTGCTCGACGAACGCCACGAACGGCGCATTCGGCTCCACGGCACTGACGCCAGTGACTGCCTGCACCTTGCCGGCGATCAACAGCGCGGCATGGCGAAAGCCGAACAACGACTGGCCGTCATTGACCAGGCTGTAGGCCAGTTGCGGTACATCGCGGGCAGCGCGAGTCTGGCGCTCGAGATCGAGGAAGCGGGCGAACACCTGTTCGGCGCCGCCACTGACCGGGGCGTTCACTTGAGCTCCGCAAAACGCGCCGTGCCGCTCATGCCGGCGAGCAAACCACTCGCGTTCGGCAGTGTTGCGACCAGCAACAGCGTCTGACTGCCCTCATCGATTCGCGCGCCAAGGCGTTTCACCGTGGCATCGAGTGGCTGGCCGGTTTCGTCGGGAACGAAGCTGAATGTCTGACCGGGTTTGAGTTTGGCCATCCAGCGCGACGGCACCAGCAGATGGATCTCCAGCGTGCGGTTATCCACCACGTCCAGCAGCGGTGCACCGGCCGGCACACTTTCAAAACGCTGCACCTTGCGCTCGACCACTTGACCGTCGAACGGCGCGATCACACTGCAGCGTTTGACCTGTACCTGATAAACCTGAGATTGCGCCTGGGTTTCGCTGACCTTGGCCTCGGCCCGCGCCACTTCGAAACGCCCGACTGAATTGAGCGCGGCCAATTGCTTGTTGTGCGCCAGCTCTTCACCCGCCCCGCGATTGGCCGCCTGCGCAGCATTCAACTGAGCCTGATAGGCCGAACAATCGAATCTTGCCAGGGTATCGCCCTTTTTGAACGACTCGCCCTCACTGAAAGGCAACTCGACAATCCGTCCGGACAACTCGCTAGCCAGAACCGCCTGATCCTTGGCCCGCAGCACACCGCGTGCTTCGCTATTCGAAGTCGCCGCTCCGGGTGCGGCGTTATCCAGCAGCGGATCGTCTGGCCCGGGCGTTTGCGCCTGAACCACGCACGTTACAAAGGTCAATCCGATAACCCAAACACGAAAACGCTGCATGACCGCTACTCCCTGACGGATGTGCGGAGTCTACGACAGCGGGGGTTAGCGTCAAGCGAAAGGCCATCATTGCTTGGAAATGTGTTGTTTCAAAAACATCAAGGCCATTCAAGCTGCTCTAAAGATTTCAGAGACCGACAGGCTCTGTATAACTTCCTACACAAATTACAGAGTGGCCTTATCGATCAAACCGTAAGGCGCGACAGACAACTCATAGCTTTTTGTAAACAAGAGGTATATCGCCCTGCGTTGGTAACAACTCTTAATAAAGGAGCAGGTGAAAAGCTTGACCAAGGCGCAGTTGTGCAAACGAAACTGGATGGCCGGTGCTGAAAAAAATCAGCCGAGTGAGCGGTGATCAAATGACGGTTGACCTGCGTGACGCGTTCAATCTAGGATTGCCTTACTCAACCCCGTACGTAGCGATTCAGTTCGCTGGCAGTTGGGGATGAAAAAACCGGCCTAGGCCGGTTTTTTCGTTTCTGAGGAACACTATTCGTGCGCACAGCTTTCTTTGTCGATGGCTACAACTTGTTCTACGGATTACTTGCTGGTACGCCCTATAAATGGCTGAACCTGAGAGACCTTCTCGCACATATCGCGCACGTCGAGAATCCGGAAAACTCGATCGTCTCGGTCGATTACTTCACCTCTCCCATCAAACCTCAGTTAGCAACTCGTGGTCGACTATCCAAAGAAGCTCAAGATGCTTATATAAAAGCTTTGCGCGCAACAAATGTGACGGTCCATTTTGGCCGTCATCAGTTGGAACCGGCAAAAGCTCCAAGATTTGTCGACCGGCATACTGAAGCCTCACGCCAGGACAAAGTCGATATCTGGAAGCTGGAAGAGAAAGAAACAGACGTTCATATCGCAATCAGTATGTATCGCACGGCGAACAAGCAAACGGTGCTGGATTCTCATGAGCGCATTCAACAAATCGTTCTGGTCTCAAGTGATACCGACATGACACCGGCCCTGAAAGCTTTACGAGCGGATTTTCCGCATATGACTATCGGCGTAATCCTTCCTCATCGGGTAGGGTCCAGCCGTCCACCTCCCGGCTCGTTGAAAGATCACTCTCACTGGTTGCGACGGGTCATTACCGCCGATGAGTTGCTTCTGCATCAGCTTCCAGACCGCGTACCCACTCACAAAAAACCAGCGATTAAACCGGATTATTGGTAACAGATGCCGCCACCGGATACACCGACTCCCATCCCCCACCCAACGCCTTGTACAAACCCACCATCGCCAGCGAAACCCCGGTCGAGCTTTCGACCCATTGCTCCTGAGTGGCCAACAACGCACCTTGCACTGTGAGGACGTTGACGAAGTCGACGACGCCTTCGACGTATTGCTGTTGCGCGGTGCGCAGGGCGATCTGGTTCTGGCGCACGGCTTCGGCAAGGCTGTCGCGGCGGCGTTGGCTGGCGTTGTAGGCGGTGAGTTGGTCGTCGATTTCGTGCCAGGCGCGCAGCACGGTTTGTTGATAACCGATCGCCGCTTCCTGTTGCTGGGCCTCACGCAGTTGCAGCATGCCGCGCAAACGGCCGCCGTCGAACAATGGCAGGCTGAATTGTGGGCCGATGCCGAAGGCGCGCGAGCCCCAGGAACCGAAATCGCTGAGCTGCATGGCTTGCGAGCCGAGGTTGCCGGACAGGGTGATGCGTGGATAGAAATCGCCCTTCGCCACACCAATGTTCGCGGTGGCGGCATGCAGTCGAGCCTCGGCCTGACGGATGTCCGGACGGCGTTCGGCCAATTGCGACGGCAGGCCGATAGCGACTTCGAGCGGCGACTGCGGCACTGGCGCGTCTGTGGATAACTGTTTGGCCAAGGCTTGCGGCGGTTCGCCCATCAACAGACTGATCGCATTGATCAGTTGTGCCTGACGCTGCTCCAGCGCCGGTAAACGCGATTCGATGGCGGCAACTTGCGCGGCAGCTTCGGCGACGTCCAGATCAGTCGCCACCCCGTCGGCCAGACGCAGTTGCGAGAGCTTGAGGCTGTGGCGAGCGACGTCAAGGTTCTGCTCGGTCACCGCACGGGTGTTCTGCACACCGCGCAACTGGATGTAGTTCTGCGCAGTGTCGGCAAGGACCGCCAGCAGCACGCCGCGACGGTCATTCTCCGCGACTTCGAGATTGGCATCGGCGGCTTCGGTTTCCCGGCGCACACGCCCCCAGAAATCCAATTCCCACGAGGCGGAAAAACCGGCGTCCCACAGATTGAAAGCCGCGTTGCCGTTACGCCCCGACGGATCGCTCAGGCCTTTGCCGCTGTTGCGCTCACGCCCGTAGCTACCGGTGGCCGCGGTATTCGGGTAACGCTCGGCGGTGATCACCTGGCGAGCGGCGCGGCTTTGTTGCAGACGGCTGCTGGCAAGTTGCAGGTCGAGGTTGTCCTGTACGGCGCGCTGGGTCAGGGCGGAGAGTTGGCGGTCGTTGAAGACTTCCCACCAGCGTTCGTTCAGATGCTCGCTGACAGCTTGGCTGGGGGCGGATTTTGCTGGTTTTGACCAGTCGGCGATTTGAGTGGCTTGGGGTTTCTGGAAATCGGGGCCGATGGTGCAGGCGCTCAGGCTTACTGTGAGCAAGGCACTGAGGGTGAGTTGCTGCCAATGGCCCCATCGCTGGCAAGCTAGCTCCCACAGGGAGCTCTGTATGGGATACAGATTTTTGGCAACCTGCAAAAATCCTGTGGGAGCTGGCTTGCCAGCGATAGCGTCGGCTGATTCAACAAAAATCATCGCTGAGTCACCTCACGCACCGAGGTCGCCGAACTGCGGGTATCGATACTCGCCTCCACCGACATGCCAACGCGCAACCGCTCGGCCAGTGGCTGGCCCGGTTCCAGCAGAATTTTCACCGGAATCCGCTGCACGACCTTGGTGAAATTACCCGTGGCGTTATCCGGTTTCACCGCCGCGAATGTCACGCCGGTGGCCGGGGCGATGCTTTCGACGCGACCGTTGAGCAGCTCGCCGCCGAGGCTGTCGACGCGCACTTGCACGTCCTGCCCGGGCTTCACGTCAGTAAGTTGAGTTTCCTGAAAGTTAGCAACCACATACGCCTGCTGCAACGGCACCACCGCCAGCAACTTGCTGCCCGGCGTCACGTACGCACCAACCCGTACCGCACGCTCACCAACCATGCCGTCCTGCGGCGCGGTGATCCGCGTGTAGGACAACTCGAAACTGGCCATTTCCAACGCCGCTTGCGCGTGTTTCAAACCCCCTTCGGCCGCATCACGCTGGGCCGCGAGGATTTCCACTTGCTTGCGCTCCGCCGCCAGTTTCGCGCTGGCCGTGTCGAGCCGCGCAGAAGCTTGATCGATCCGCGTACGTGCCTGTTGAGCACTCTGCACCGTGCCGGCACCGACGCCAGCCAGATGGTTATAGCGATTCAGTTCCTGCTGGGCGAAAGCCATTTCTGCCTTGGCCGAGACCACCGACGCCTGCGCCTGAGCGATCACCGAAGTCTGACGCTCCAGCGTCGCTTTGGCGTTTTGCAGTTGCGCGCGGGCCACCAGTGTTTGCGCATCGGCCGCTTCGGCGGCGGCGCGCAAATCGCGATCATCAATCAGCGCCAGCAACTGCCCGGCCTTCACTTGCTGGTTGTCTTCCACCAGCACTTGCTTGATGAACCCGGCCACACGCGGCACCACCAACGTGAAGTCGGCGGAAACGAACGCGTCGTTGGTTTTTTGCTCGGTGCGTTTGCCGAACAGCCCCGGCACCGCCAGATACAACAGCACGCCGACAGCCAGCGCGGCCGCCACAGCCACCGCGAGTTTTTGCTTTGCTTGAGTCGTCATAAAAACCTTCTGTTTCAGTGAAGCAATCAGGTCGGCGCACGGGGCGGATAGATCCGCGTCGGCAGCCAGAAAATCAGCAGGATCAGCGTCACCGCGACGCCGGCCATGCACAGATAAAGATCGGAAGAAGTCAGCACCACGGCTTGTTCGTGCAGGCGATGGGCAAGCCCCGGATCGTCACTGGCAGCCAGCGGCGAGTTGCCCAGGCGATCCACCAACATGCTCGAGTGAAAGTGCAGGCGCGCGGTGGTCAGCGCCTCGATCACACCCGTGGCGACCACCGCAGCCAGGCCTTTCACGGTGTTGAACCAGGCCGAGGCGAACGGCCCGTCCAGCGGCGTGATGCTGCCGGTCGACAGCATCAGCAACGGCAGCACCGCCATCGGCTGACCGAAAATCTGCAACCACTGCAACACGTAAAAATCATCGCGAATCCACGCCGAAGTCAGTTGCGATCCGCCCAGACACGACAGCGCCAACATGCTCAAACCGATGCCCAGAACCCAGCGACAATCGACCCAACGCAGGTTGCACAACGCCGCCACCAGCGGCAGCGCGATCAACTGCGGCAACGCCGCCAGCAACATGATCGGCGCGGTCTGCACCGGCCGATAACCCTGCACCTGCGCCAGATAACTCGACGGAATCACCACCACCGCCAGCAACACCACCAGCACGCCGGCCAGGGTCAGCAACGCGAATGACAGGTTGCGGATGCCGAGCATCTGCAACTTAAAGAATGGAATCGGTTGCGACCATTCGTTGATCAGAAATGCCACCAGCAACAGCGACCCGGCACCGAGCAACGCGCAGATCAGACTCGATTCGAACCAGTCCAGCCGATTGCCCTGCAACAGGCCGATCACCAGCATGCAGATCGCCGGGAACCCCAGCAGCAAACCTTTCCAGTTGAACGACTTCAGGCGTTCCAGGCGCAGCGGATCTTGAGGAATGCCATAACCCACCATCAGCATGGCGATCAGGCACGGGGCGATGATCTGCCAGAACGTCCATTGCCAGCCGACGAACTCGGTCCACATTCCGGCCAGCGGCGTGCCAAGGCCGGGACCGAACGTGGCGGTGAGCGCGTAACCGGCGAGGCCATAGAGCTTGAAATTGGCCGGCAGAAAACGCAGGGCGACGGTCATCAGCATCGGTGGCAGAGCACCGCCGGCCAGGCCTTGCAGGGTGCGCATCAGCAGAAGGCTTTCGTAGTTCGGGGCGAGCGGACAGAGCACGCCGAGCAAGGTAAACAAGCTGATCGCGACCAGGGTGAAACGGCGCAGCGAGAAGGTCACCGAGCACCACGGCGCAAACGCCATCGCGGCAACTGAAGTGGCGGTGTAACTGGCGACCAGCCAGGTACCTTCGTCGTAACCGATGCCTAGCGCGCCACGGATATCGGCGAGGGCAACTTTGGTCACCATCTCGTTGAGACCGGACACCAGCACCGCCAGCAGCACACCGACCAGACCGATGATGATCCGCGCCCCGAATACCGGTGGCACGGCCGCCTTCGGACTGGCGGCGGCAAGTGGCGCCGGGACCGTCAGGGATGTCATGGATACAAACTCCGGAGGGAAAAATACCGGAGCATTTTAGTAAGGCTTAGTGCTGACGAAAATTGACTTATTGGCAGTTTATAAGTGCACCAGACACAGCAATTAACCCTGTAGGAGTGAGCCTGCTCGCGATGGCGTCGTTTCAGTCGATATCTTCGTTAACTGATAAACCGCTATCGCGAGCAGGCTCACTCCTACAGGGTTTTGTTTGAGCTTCAGGGTTAGGGCTGGGCCGCGAGCCAGGTTTCGTCGCAGCAAGTCTTGAGGGTTTCCCGCAGCCAGCGGTGCGCCGGGTCCTTGTCGAAACGCGGGTGCCAGGCCTGGGTCAGCATCAAGGTCGGCAACGGGATCGGCAGGTCGAACGAGCGCAGTTTCAGCCCCAATCGACGCACACTCAGCAGCGCCTCTTTGGGCACCGGCAGGATCAGATCCGAGTCCGGCAGCGCAAACATCGCCGCGTGGAAACTCGGTGCAATCACCGCCACTCGCCGCTCCAGGCCCAGCGCATTCAACGCCGTATCAATCGGCCCGCGTGCGATGCCACGGCGCGACATGCTGATATGCGAAAACCCGGCGTAGCGCTCGGCAGTGATTTCGCCGTCCAGCAACGGATGGTCTTCACGCACCAGACCGACAAAATGGGTGGAGAACAGATTCTGTACTTTGACTTCCGGGGTGACCGGCCGGGTATTGCTGACGCTCAGATCGATCCGCCCTTCGCGCAGCGCCTCATCGTCACCGTCGCCTTCCGGGACAAAGCGCAACTCGCAGTGCGGTGCCTGTTGGTCGAGGGTATCGAACAGTTTGCCGCCGTACACGCCAATGAAGAAGTCGTTGGCGCGAATGCTGAAGCGCCGGCGCAACGTGCTCAGTTCGACAGCGTCTGCCGAGCGAAACAGCAGCGCGGCTTGCTCGACCACGTCGCGAACCTGCTCGCGCAACTCCAATGCTTTGGGGGTCGGCACCAGTCCGCGACCGGCGCGCACCAGAATCGGATCGCCGATGGCTTCGCGGATACGCGTCAGGGTGCGGCTCATGGCTGCCGGACTGAGGTTCATCCGCCGTGCGGCGCCGACTACGCTGCCTTCGTCGAGTAAAGCGTCGAGGGCGACCAGAAGGTTCATGTCCGGGAGTTGCATGCTGAGCACTCATGGCTGATCTGGATTGATCTGTGCGCAATGCTAGCAGATCAAAAGATCGCAGCCTTCGGCAGCTCCTACCTTGGAATGCATTCCCCTGTAGGAGCTGCGGCACGCTGCGATCTTTTGATTCTCAGCGTTGCATGCCCCAGCGTTTCACCGTCACCCGCTCCAGCGTGTCGAAGACCAGATTCTCCACCAGCAAACCGATCAGGATCACCACCGCCAACCCGGCAAACACCTTATCGGTGTACAGCTCATTGCGATTCTGGAAGATGTACCAACCGAGCCCACCCTTGCCGCTGGTCGCGCCGAACACCAGTTCAGCCGCGATCAACGTGCGCCAGGCGAAGGCCCAACCGATTTTCAGCCCGGCAAGAATTGACGGCAGCGCCGCCGGAATCAGGATGAACAACACAAAGCGCATGCCCTTCAAACCATAGTTGCGCCCGGCCATGCGCAGGGTTTCCGAAACTCCGAGAAACCCGGCGTAGGTGTTCAGCGCCAATGCCCACAACACCGAATGCACCAACACAAAAATCAGGCTGTTCTGCCCCAGCCCGAACCACAGCAGCGCCAGCGGTAGTAAGGCAATCGCTGGCAGCGGGTTGAACATCGAGGTCAGCGTGCTCAGCAGATCCCGGCCAAACTGGGTCGAGACCGCCAGCGTCGTCAAACCAAACGCCAATATGATGCCGATCAAATAACCCTTGAGCAGCACCACCAAAGATATCCACACCTTGCTCAACAACTCGCCACTAAGCAGACCGTCATACAACGCGTGACTCGTCTGCAAAAAACTCGGTAGCAACAAATCATTGTTTTGCACCCGGGCAACGATTTCCCAAAGCACCGCGAGCAAAATCAGAATCAGGCTTTTACGCAGCCAGCTCTGTTGCCACAGTCGTTGACCGAGCGGCAATTCGCGCTCGACCGGCACACTGGTCAGCGGCTCTAGAACGGTTTCAAACTCTTGTCGTACGGATGATGAATGGCTCATCGGGCAATCCTCCTGGCCGCTCAATAAGCGATGCGAATATCGTTGAAGTCATGTTCACGTTCGGTTTCCGGCGACTGGCCTTCGTCGAACAACAAACGATGTATGCGTCGCGCCGATTCCTGAAACGCGACACCGCCAAGGCTTTGCAGATCGTATTGATGGCTGTGCACTTCCGCCCGCACCCGCCCTGGATGCGGCGACAGCAACAGGATGCGATTACCGACCACCAGCGCCTCTTCAATCGAGTGCGTGACGAACAGCAGCGTGAAGCGCACCTCTTCCCAGAGCAGCAGCAACTCTTCCTGCATCTTGCGTCGGGTCAGCGCATCCAGCGCGGCGAACGGCTCGTCCATCAGGAGGATTTTCGGTTGCATCGCCAGCGCCCGGGCAATCGCCACGCGCGCCTTCATGCCACCGGACAAGGTGTGCGGATAGGCATCGGCAAACGCTGCCAGACCGACTTTTTCCAGATAGTGCAGCGCCCGCTCTTCAGCCTGCTTTTTCTTCAACGTGCGCGATGCCAACAGCGGAAACATCACGTTCTGTTTGACGGTTTTCCACGGTGGCAGTTGATCGAACTCCTGAAACACCACAATCCGGTCCGGCCCCGGCGCATCAACACGCTGGCCCTGCAAACGGATCTCGCCTTCGCACGGCGCAATGAACCCGGCGACCGCTTTGAGCAAGGTCGATTTGCCGCAACCGGACGGCCCGAGCAATACAAAGCGATCCGCCGGATCGATCTCGAAACTGACCTGATGCGTGGCACGCACCACCCGTTGTGGCGTGCGGTATTCGAGGCTGACGTTGTCGACCGCCAGCAGCGCTTGCGTGTTGGCGATCAGGTTGCTGGCCGCGTGGCCTTGCAAAGGGGCGTTCATCTCGATCAGCTCCCTTGCAGCGGTTTGGCGTCCTGGAAGAAGTAATCCTTCCACGATTCAGGTTTGTTCTTGATCGCGCCGACGCGGTAGAGGAACTCGGCCAATGGATAAGTATTTTTTGGCGTGACGCTGAATTCGAACTGCGGGTTGTCGATGATTTTCAGCAGCGTAGCGCGGGCGATCTTGGCTTTGGTCACGCGGATGTAAGTGTCGGCGGCAGCGCCTTTATCGTTCTGCGCAAATTGCGCGGCTTCGGTCAGCGCTTCGACAAAGGCTTTGTAGGTTTTCGGGTTGTCGTTGCGGAATTTCTCGGTGGCGAACAGCACGGTTGGCGAGTTCGGGCCGAGTACGTCATAGGAATTGAGCACGACATGGACGTTCGGATTCTCCAGCGCCTGATCCTGGAATGGCGGGTTGGAAAAGTGCCCGCTCAGCTCGGTGCCACCTGCGATCAACGCGGCGGTCGCGTCTGGGTGCGGGACGGCAATGGTGTATTTATCGAGGCGGTTGAATTCCTTGTCACCCCACTGCTTGGCGGCCGCGTATTGCAGGAAGCGCGACTGCACCGAAACCCCCACCGCTGGCACCGCGATGCGATCCTTCTCGGTGAAGTCGGCGATGGTTTTGACGTTCGGATTATTGCTCAGCAGGTAATACGGGAAGTTGCCGAGCGAGGCCACGGCTTTGACGTTCTGCTTGCCGTGGGTGCGATCCCAGATCGTCAGCAACGGCCCGACGCCCGCACCGGCAATGTCGATCGAGCCGGAGAGCAGCGCATCGTTGACCGCTGCGCCGCCCGACAGCTGCGTCCAGTCGACTTTGATATCGATGCCTTCCTGCTTGCCGTACTTCTCGATCAGGTTTTGATCGCGCACGACGTTGAGCAAAAGATAAACAATGCCGAACTGCTCGGCGATGCGGATTTCACCTTCGGCGTGGGCCACGCTCGGCGCGACCAGACTGCCGGCGATCAGGCTGAAACCGAGGCCAATGGCGGCGGCCAGCGGTGCAAATGGAAGACGTTTGGACATGATCGAATCTCCGGCAAATCAGAAAGGCGCGTCGCCCTGAATGGTCGTGCGGAACAGCTTGCGGCGCAGATAGCTTGGGCAACCGGCGGCAAGATGAATCAGCGAGCGGTTGTCCCAGAACACCAGGTCGTGAGCCTGCCATTGGTGGCGATAGATGTTTTGCGGCAGCACGCTGTGGGCGTAGAGCTCGTCGAGCAGCTGTTTGCTCTCGTCTTCCGGCAGATCCACGATGCGCGTGGTGAAACCTTCGCTGACGAACAACGCCTTGCGAGCGTTTTCCGGATGGGTCCGGACGATGGGGTGCACCACTTCGGCGACCTGAGCCAATTGTTCCGGGGTCAGGGTCGGGCGCCAGTTGCCTTCGAATTTGGTTTCGCTGTAACGCGCCGTGTAGGAATGCGCCGCCGAGCGACCGTCGATGGCTTTACGCAGTGCTTCGGGCAAGTTGTCCCAGGCTTTATGCATGTCAGCGAACAGCGTGTCGCCACCCTCGGATGGCAGTTCCTGCGCGTGCAACATCGAGCCCAGACTCGGTAGTTCTTTATAGGAAAGATCGGAGTGCCAGAACTTG
The DNA here is from genome assembly GCF_044744235.1 of Pseudomonas sp. NPDC087346. Classification (NCBI taxonomy): domain Bacteria; kingdom Pseudomonadati; phylum Pseudomonadota; class Gammaproteobacteria; order Pseudomonadales; family Pseudomonadaceae; genus Pseudomonas; species Pseudomonas sp. NPDC087346. The sequence continues at coordinate 35,736 of NZ_JBIUXX010000007.1, read as the reverse complement.
CCGGCATCGCCCAGGCCGATGTTCTGCCCGTTCTCGACGATGTTGGAAACGATGAGGATTTCCGGGTGATTGGCCAGCAGGAACTGCTTGAGCACATGGATCTGCAACACACCGAAACGGCGGCTGAAGTCGATCTGTTGTTGCGGGGTGATTTGTTGGTCGCGGAACACCACAACGTGGTGATCCAGGTGCGCACGATGAATGCGCGAGAAGTCTTGATCATTGATCGGACGGGTCAGGTCCAGGCCGATGATTTCGGCACCGACCGCGCCGCTGAACGGGCGGACGTCGAAGGATTGCGGCGCGACAGTCGCGGCGCTTGGGGTAGCAGTAGCTGCAGACATTCAGATAACTCCCACGCACGGCACGCTCATAGGCGCGCGTCGATCAGAAACTCACGCTGGATTGCGTGTTGGTTCAGGTCGTGCGGCGCGCCGATTGGTCGGCAAGTACGCAGGGGAGTGACTTTATAGCTATAAGAATTGGAAATTAAATACCGTTAGAGAATAACGATATGGCGAATGGTGAGGAATGGACTGGTTGGTGAGTGACGGTTTGTGTCACTTCTGAGCGTTATGCGGCGATTTCATTGACGCCATCGCTGGCAAGCCAGCTCCCACAGGTTTTTGTGTCGGACAACATATATGTGTTCCAGCAGAGAACCCTGTGGGAGCTGGCTTGCCAGCGATGAGGCCAGCAACGCCAACGAAAATCTAGCGCTCGTGCAACGCCTCGGCCCGCGCGCGGATGATCGGCTTCAGCAGATAACTCAGCACCGATTTCTTGCCGGTGATGATATCCACCGACGCCACCATCCCCGGGATGATCAGCAGCGGCTTTTCATCGGTGCCCAAGTGGCTGCGCTCAGTGCGCACCTTGATGATGTAGTAGGTGGTTTTCTTGTCTTCGTCGGTGATGGTGTCGGCGCCGATCTGCTCCAGCTTGCCCTTGAGACCACCATAAATGGTGTAGTCATACGCGGTGAATTTCACCGTCGCTTCCTGCCCCGGGTGCAGGAACGCGATGTCCTGCGGGCGGATCTTCGCTTCGACCAGCAAAGTGTCGTCCAGCGGCACGATTTCTACCAGGTCAACGCCCGGCTGGATCACGCCACCGATGGTGTTGACTAGCAATTTGTTGACGATGCCGCGTACCGGCGAGGTAACCAGCGTGCGGCTGACCCGGTCTTCCAGCGCTTTGCCGGTGGCCTGAGCCTTGTTCAGATCGGTGCGTGCTTCATTGAGTTGGGTCAGCGCTTCACTGCGGAATTTGCCGCGAGTCTCGTCGATCTTGCGTTGCACTTCCTTGATCGCCGACTCGGCACGCGGGATCGCCAGCGTCGTCGCGTCGAGCTGACCACGGGTTTCCACTTCGGCACGCTTGAGGCGCAGCACTTCCACCGGCGATACCGCGCCCTGCGCCACCAGCGGCTCGGACATGTTGATTTCCTGGCGCTGCAAACCCAGTTGCTGGCGGTACTGCGTCTGCTTGGAGCTGAATTCGCGCAGCTCTTGCTGACGCTGGATCAACTGCTCCTGCAAACCGCCGATTTCATCGTGCAGTTGCTGGCGACGGCTGACATACAGCGACTCCTCGCTTTTCGCCTGCCCAGGCACAGCCTTGAGCACGTCGTCGGGGAAGTTCAGCGGACGGTCATCGACCTCGGCGCTCAGGCGCTCGACTCGCAGCAGCATCGACAGTCTGTCGGCCTCGGTTTCACCGACGTTGGAAGCAAATCGCGTGTCGTCCAGACGAATCAACGGCGCGCCGGCCTCGACGATCTGCCCTTCCTTGGCGAACAATTCGGAGACGATGCCGCCCTCAAGGTTCTGGATTTTCTGGATCTTCGACGACGGAATCGCCTTGCCGTCGCCCTTGGTCACTTCATCGATAACGGCGAAATTCGCCCACAACATGAGGAACACGAAGAAACCGATGATCGCCCAGATCGTCAGGCGCACCACGCGCGGCGCATCCTCGATCAGCGCTTTGTTGACCTCCGGCAGCGGCTGGCCCTGCAACGAAGCCGAGCCCTTGAAGTAGCGACGGATCGAATCCTTGAAACCCGACTTAAGCAACACTGATCTGCCCCTTCTTCAACGCTTCCATCACCGCGGCTTTCGGGCCATCGGCGAGAATCTGCCCGCGGTCGATCACCAGCAGACGATCCACCAGCGACAACAGCGAAGCCCGGTGCGTCACCAGCACCACGGTCTTGTTTTCAACGACTGCGGCGAGGCGTTGTTTGAGGCGTTCTTCGCCGGTGTTGTCCATGGCACTGGTCGGCTCATCGAGCAGCAGGACCGGCGGATTGAGTAGCAGCGCCCGAGCCAGAGCGACGTTCTGCCGCTGGCCGCCGGACAGGTTCTGCCCGCGCTCGCCAACTTGCAGTTCGTAGCCTTGCGGGTGCAGACGAGCGAATTCGTGGACGCCGGCCAGTTCAGCAGCCTGCAACACCAGTTCGTCTTCTACATAGCGGGCGCCGGACACCAGGTTGTCGCGCAGGGTGCCAGCGAGCAATTGAATGTCTTGCGGCACGTAGCCAATGTTGTAGCGCAGTTCGCTGACGTCGATCTGGCGGATGTCAACACCGTCTACCAGCAACGCACCATCGTCCGGCTGATACAGCCCGACCAGCAGTTTCGCCAGCGAACTCTTGCCGGAACCACTGCGGCCGATGATGCCGATTTTTTCGCCGGGACGGATCACCAGGTTGATGTTCTTCAGCGCCGGGTTTTGCTGATCCGGATAGGTGAAGTTCAGCTGACGGCACTCGATCGCGCCTTGCAGAACCTTACGGCTCAACGGGCGCTCTTCGAAATTGCGTTCCTGCGGCAGTTCCATCATATGGTCGACCGAGGTCATGGTCACTCGCGCCTGCTGATAACGGGTCAGCAGACCCGACAACGACGCCAACGGGCTGAGCGCACGGCCACTGAGCATGTAGCAGGCGATCAGCCCGCCCATGCTCAGGTGACCGTCGATGATCTGGTAGACGCCGAAGACGATCATGATCACCCCGGCCAGTTGCTGGATCAGCAGGGTGATGTTCATCGCCAGACCGGAAAGCATTTTCACCCGCAGTTCGAGGCGGCTGAGGGTGCCGATGGTCTGTTCCCACTGATACTGACGTTCGCTTTCAGCGTTGTTGACCTTGACCGCATCGAGGCCGGCGAGGGTTTCGATCAGGCTCGACTGACGCTCGGCGCCAAGGGCCATGGTCCGTTCCATGGTCGCCACCAGCGGTTTCTGTAAGGCATAGCCGATCAGCAGGGCAATCGGGAACGCCAGCACCGGAATCCACACCAGATGCCCGCCGAGAATGGCGATCACGATGAAGATCAGAATGGTGAATGGCAGGTCGATCAGGCTGGTCAGGGTCAGCGAGGCGAGAAAGTCGCGCAGGCTCTGAAACTCATGAATGTTCTGCGCGAAGCTGCCGACTCGCGCCGGGCGATATTTCATCGACATGCCGACGATGCGCTCGAACAGCGTCGCGGAGATGATCAGGTCGGTTTTCTTGCCGGCCAGATCCAGGCACAGACTGCGCAGGCTCTTGAGGATCAGGTCGAAAATGTACGCACCGGTAATGCCGAGGGCCAGCACCCACAGGGTCGCTTCGGCCTGGTTCGGTACCACGCGGTCGTAGACGTTCATCACGAACAGCGGCGCGGCCATCGCAATGATGTTGATCAAGAAACTCGCGGCAATCGCATCGGCGTACAGCCAGCGCGAGCGCTTGAGGGTGTCGCGAAACCACGAACGCGCACGCGGGATCAGCGTGCCGTGATTGACGTCGAATTTGTGTTGGGGTTGGGCGAAGAACACTTTGCCTGTGTAATCGTCGGCCAGCAGCTCGCGGCTGACCAATGATTCGCCACCGTCGGTTTCACTGAGCAGCACGCGAACCTGGTCTTCACCCTCCCAGCCCAGCAGGACAGCACTACGGCCATCCTTGAGCAGCAACAGCGCCGGCATCGCAATCGCCGGAATCTCTTCCAGTTTGCGTTGCAGCACTCGACCTTGCAGCCCGGCGCGGGCCGCTGCGCGTGGCAGCAGTTCGACACTCAGGCGTTGCTTGGGCAGCGGCAGACCGGTGGTGAGCATCGCCGCGCTGGCAGGCTTCTGATGCAGCATGCAAAGAGCGAGCAGACCATCCAGTAAGGGATCGTCGTGCAACGCGCGCGGATCATGACTGAGATGAACTCGACTGACTTCTGATTCCACGCTCGGCACTCTTTAACTGTTGAAAAGGGATAACTCAATTCATCCCAGGCAGTTGAACCTTGGGCTTCACGTCGTTTTGCACAACGGATGCCAACGGTGCGACCACTCCTTGGCTTCTGAGCAACTCGCCCATGGTCGCCTTGATTCGGTACTGAGTAAATAACTGAATGTTTTTGATTTCAGCCAGACGACGCGAAGCGGTGAACAACTCGTTTTCGCTGTCGAGCAAATCGAGCAGGGTACGTTCGCCGAGGCTGAACTGACGCTGGTAAGCGGTGCGCACGGCGGTGCTGTGATCAACGTATTGCTGAGCGATTGGCACTTGCGCATTCGCGTTATTCAGGGCGTTCCAGGCCAGGCCCAGTTCTTCGTTCAACTGGCGCAGGGCGTTGTTGCGGATATCCAGCGCCTGGTTCGACAGGTACGACTTGGATTCCAGATCAGCCTTGTTGCTGCCACCCGAATACAGGTTGAAGCGCATGCGCAGCATCGCCTGCCATTCGTTGTTGTGACCGTTCTGGCCGTCGAGATCGTTGTCGGCGGTGCGGCCCAGTTCAGCGTCGAAGCGTGGGTAGAAGGTCGACTTGGCGGTTTCGTACTGCTTCTCGGCAGCAGCGATATCGGACTCGGCCGAGCGCAGGATCGGGCTGTTTTCCAGCATCTGCGTACGGGCTTCGTTGAGGTTGGCCGGCATCATCGCCATGAACGGTGCCGGACGCTCCAGTTGATCAGGCATCTGGCCAACGGCGCTGAGGTAGTTGGTTTCCGAGTCGGCAAGGTTGGTCTGTTCGGTGATCAGGTTGTTGCGGGCCTGAGCCATCCGCGCTTCGGCTTGATCAAGGTCAGCACCGCTGCCCACACCACGCTGGGTGCGCAACTGGATCTGGTCGTAAATGCGCTGGTGGCTCTTGAGGTTTTCGTCGGCCAGACGCACGAATTCACGGCGGGTCAGCACGTCCAGATACACCTGAGCGACAGTCAGACCGGTGCGCTCGGAAGTGCCGAGCAGCGAGTAGGCGCGGGAGTTAACGGTGGCTTGTTGACGCCCGACTTCGCTGGACGTGGCAAAACCGTCAAAAACCATTTGCGACAGACGTAAACTTGACTCCCCGCGGTTCAGGGTTTCCCAGTGATTGCCGCCGCCGTTGGCGCGAGTGGTCACACTGTCGGTGCCTTCACGGCCATAACCACCCAGCAGATCGACCTTGGGCAGGTATCCACCTTTTGCTGCCCTTAACTGATAATCCGCGGCCAATCGACTGTTGACCCCTGCCTGGATTTCCGGATGGACATCCATGGCCTGCTGCATGGCTTCTGGTAGGGATTGTGCTTGTACGAAAGAGGCGGCAAGGGCGAAGGGTAGAGCCTTGAACAAGTGCAAACGCATGGTAAAGATTTCCCAGAACTTCTTGTCTTGAATCACAGCAAAACGTGCTGCTGCGTCGGATGATGGCAACCGGAATGACCGTATGTCGGAAAGTTCAAAATAGGAACTGGATCACACGCTGAAGGACAGGTCGCCGCGGAAATATCAATGTGACATTAGTGGGGCGATTGTTTAGGATGGCACCCATAAGGTCAATAGTTTGGCATAAAGTTAATAGCGAAAGAATATAGCCAAATTATTGACGAACTCATGCGTCAATCTTGTTTCGCAATTTTTTAAAGTACGTCCAGACTGAATCGGCGCCCATGCCATCAGGTCCATGGAAGTCAACTGAACGTGACACCCGGAGAGTCTTCAATGAGCAGTGTTGTTGCCATCGTCAAAAGCATTGTCGGTCAGGTATTCGTGGTGTCGCCGGAAGGCGTGCGCCGCGTGCTCGTTGAAGGCGACCGTCTGATGGTCGGCGACCAGATCGACACCGGTCTGTCTGGCGCCGTCTCTCTGGAACTGGCTGATGGCCGCACTCTGGACCTGGGCCGTGAGACCCAGTGGAGCGCCAACGCGCCCGACTCCAGCACTGATCTGGCCGAGGCCACCGCGCAAGCCGCGCCGTCGGTTGCAGAACTGCAACAAGCCATCGCCGCCGGTGTCGACCCGACTACCGCGCTGGACGCCACCGCTGCCGGCCCAAGCGCCGCAGGCACTGGCGGTGCTGCCGGTGGTGGCCACAGCTTCGTGTTGCTCGACGCCACTGCTGGCCGCGTTGATCCGACCATTGGTTTCCCGACTGCGGGGATCAACTCTGGCGGTCAGGCTGCGCAAAACATCACTGGCGGCCAGACCACCGACACCACGACTAACGCTCTGCGTGATTCGACCCTGAGCCTCAGCGCCACACCGACCATCACCGAAGCCGGCGGCGTGCTGGTCTACACCGCGACCCTGACTCAGGCACCGCTGACCGACCTGACCATCACCCTGTCCAACGGCGCGGTGATCGTGATTCCGGCCGGTTCGACCACCGGTACCGTCAACGTGCCGCTGGCGCCGAACGACACTGTTTATAACGACCCGACCCAGATCGACGTGACCGTCACCGGCACCACCGGCGGCAACGGCATCACCGTGACGCCGCCGACCACGCCGGCCACCACGCAAGTCACCGACACCATCGACACCACCACGGTCACGCTGACCGCCGCGCCGAACATCACTGAAGGCGGGCAGATCACCTACACCGCGACCTTGACCAACCCGGCGCAAACCCCGGTGACCGTCACCCTGTCCAACGGCTCGACCATCACCATCGGCGCTGGCCAGACCACCGGCACCGTCAACGTGCCGACCCCGGTCAATGACGTCTATAACAACGGCAGCACCGTCACCACCACCATCACGGGTGCCACCGGCGGCAACTTCGAAAACCTGGTGCCGAACCCGACACCGGCCGTGACCACGATTACCGATTCGGTCGATACCACCGGCCTGACCCTGACTGCTACCGGCAGCGTCGTCGAGGGTGGCCAGATCACCTACACCGCGACCCTGACCAACCCGGCCCAAACTCCGGTAACCGTCACCCTGTCCAACGGCTCGACCATCACCATCGGCGCGGGCCAGACCACTGGCACCGTCAACGTGCCGACCGCTGCCAATGACGTTTACAACAATGGCAGCACCGTCAGCACCACCATTACCGGTGCTACCGGCGGCAACTTCGAAAATCTGGTGCCGAACACCACACCAGCGACCACCACCATTACCGACTCGATCGACACCACCAACCTGTCGCTGACTGCGACCGGCACTGTGGCTGAAGGTGGTTCGATTGTTTACACCGCGACCCTGACTAACCCGGCCGGTACTCCGGTGACCGTGACTCTTTCGAACGGTGCTGTGATCACCATCGAAGCCGGCAAAACCGTCGGCACGGTGAGCGTTCCGGCTCCGGCCGATGACGTCTACAAAGACGCTGGCAAAGTCGAAGTCACGATCAACAACGCCACGGGCGGCAACTTCGAAAACCTGGTACCAAGCACCGCTCCGGCCGTGACTGACGTTACCGATACCATCGACACCTCGACCGTCAAACTGACCGCGACCGAAACTGCTGCTGAAGGTGGCACCGTCACTTACACCGCGACTGTTGGCGCACCGGTTACCGGCTCCCCAGTCATCGTGACCCTGGCCAACGGCCAGAGCATCACCATCGCCGTCGGCCAGACCACCGGCACCGTGAGCACCACCGCACCGAACGATGTGCTGAACGGTCATGCTCCGCTGACCAACTCGATCACCGACGTCAGCGGCGGCAATTACGAGAACCTCGTTGCCGACAAATCCCCGGTCAGCACCACCGTGACCGACACCGTCGACACCACCAACCTGTCGCTGACTGCGACCGGCACTGTGGTTGAAGGTGGTTCGATTGTTTACACCGCGACCCTGACTAACCCGGCCGGTACTCCAGTCACCGTGACCCTGTCGAACGGTGCTGTGATCACCATCGAAGCGGGTAAAACCGTTGGCACGGTGAGCGTTCCAGCTCCGGCCGATGACGTCTACAAAGACGCCGGTAAAGTCGAAGTCACCATCAACAACGCTGCAGGCGGCAACTTCGAGAATCTGGTGCCAAGCACCGTTCCGGCCGTGACTGACGTTACCGATACCATCGACACCTCGACCGTCAAACTGACTGCGACTGAAACCGCGGCAGAGGGCGGCACCGTCACTTACACCGCCACCGTCGGTGCGCCAGTGACCGGTTCGCCGGTTGTTGTGACCTTGGCTAACGGCCAGACCATTACCATCGCCGTCGGCCAGACTACCGGGACCGTGAGCACCACCGCGCCGAACGATGTGTTGAACGGTCACGCACCGCTGACCAACTCGATCACCGACGTCAGCGGCGGCAATTACGAGAACCTCGTTGCCGACAAATCCCCGGTCAGCACCAACGTGACCGACACCGTCGACACCACCAACCTGTCGCTGACTGCTACCGGCACTGTGGCTGAAGGCGGTTCGATTGTTTACACCGCGACCCTGACTAACCCGGCCGGCACTCCGGTGACCGTGACCCTGTCGAACGGTGCTGTGATCACCATCGAGGCCGGCAAAACCGTTGGCACGGTGAGCGTTCCGGCTCCGGCCGATGACGTCTACAAAGACGCTGGCAAGGTCGAAGTCACGATCAACAACGCCACGGGCGGCAATTTCGAGAATCTGGTGCCAAGCACCGTTCCGGCCGTGACTGACGTTACCGACACCATCGACACCTCGACCGTCAAACTGACCGCCACCGAAACTGCTGCTGAAGGCGGCACCGTTACTTACACCGCGACAGTTGGCGCACCGGTTACCGGTTCGCCGGTTGTTGTGACCCTGGCCAATGGTCAGAGCATCACCATTGCCGTAGGCCAAACCACCGGCACCGTGTCCACCACCGCACCGAACGATGTGTTGAATGGTCACGCACCGCTGACCAACTCGATCACCAATGTCAGCGGCGGTAACTACGAAAATCTGGTCGCCGACAAATCCCCGGTCAGCACCACCGTGACCGACACCGTCGACACCACCACCGTTTCCTTGACCGCCACCGGCAACGTCAACGAAGGCGGTTCGATCGTCTACACCGCGACCCTGACCAACCCGGCCGGCACCCCGGTGACCGTGACCCTGAGCAACGGTTCGACCATCACCATCGAAGCCGGGAAAACCGTCGGCACCGTGACCGTTCCTGCGCCTGCCGACGACGTCTACAAAGACGCCGGCAAACTTGAAGTGACCATCAAGGACACCACGGGCGGCAACTTCGAAAACCTGGTGGCCAACCCGACGCCAGCAGTAACCAACGTCGCCGACACCATCAACACCACGCACCTGACCCTCAGCGCCGAAAGCTATGTGCTCGAAGGCACGTCGATCACCTACACCGCGACCCTGACCAACGCCGCCCAAACCCCGGTGACCGTCAACCTGAGCAATGGCCAGACCATCACCATCGAAGCCGGCAAGACCAGCGGTTCGGTGACCATCGCGGCACCGAGCGATGACGTCTATAAAGATGTCAGCAAGCTCACCGTGACCATGACCGACGCCAGCGGCGGCAACTTCGAGAAACTCGATGTCAGCAAGACGCCGGTCAGCACCACCGTCAACGACACCATCGACAAGACCACGCTGACTCTGAGCGCCAGCGACACCGTCAGCGAAGGTGGCCAGATCACCTACACCGCGACCCTGAGCAACCCGGCCGGCACCGCGATGACCGTGACCCTGGCCAACGGCGCAGTGATCAACATTGCTGCCGGCGCCACCTCCGGCACCGTCAACTTCGCGGCCCCGGCGAACACGCCGTACATTGACGGCGGCAAGGTCCAGACCGCGATTGCCAGCCACAGCGGCGGCAACTTCGAACAGGTCGATGCCAACCGTTCGGCGGTGGTCACCACTGTCACCGACACCGTCGACACCACCACCGTGAGCCTGAGCGCTACCGGTTCCGTGGCCGAGGGAGGCTCGATTGTCTACACCGCCAGCCTGACCAATCCGGCCGGCAATGCCATGACCGTGACGTTGAGCAACGGCGCAGTGATCAACATCGCCAAAGGTGCATCCAGCGGCACCGCGACTGTCGCCGCACCTGCCGATGACGTCTATAAAGACGCCGGCAAAGTCGACGCGACCATCACCAAGACCACTGGCGGCAACTTTGAAAACCTGGTGGTCGACAAGACCCCGGCCGTGACCGACGTCACCGACACCATCGACAACAGCACCGTATCGCTGACCGCCACGGCCAGCACCGTCGAAGGCGGCGTGGTGACTTACACCGCATCGGTCACTGCCCCGGTCACCGGTTCGCCGGTTGTGATCACCCTGTCCAACGGCCAGACCATCACCATCCCGGTCGGCGCCAGCAGCGGCACGGTCAACTTCACCGCGCCGAACGACGCACTCGCCGGTGGCAGCACCCTGAGCGTGAAAATCGACGGCACCAGCGGCGGCAACTACGAAAATCTGGTGACAAACCAGACTCCGGCCGTCACCACCGTGACTGACACCATCGACACCACCAACCTGTCGCTGACCGCGACCGGCTCCGTGGCCGAAGGTGGTTCGATCATTTACACCGCGACCCTGACCAATCCGGCCGGTACTCCGGTGACCGTGACCCTGTCGAACGGCGCGGTGATCACCATCGAGGCCGGTAAAACCACCGGCACCGTGAGCGTTCCTGCTCCGGCCGATGATGTCTACAAAGACGCCGGCACCGTTCAGGCAACCATCAGCACTACGACTGGCGGCAACTTCGAGAACCTGGTGCCGAGCACCGTTCCTGCTGTCACCAGCGTCACTGACACCATCGACACCTCGACGGTGAAACTCAGCGCTTCGGAAACCGCAGCAGAAGGCGGCACCGTTACTTACACCGCCACCGTGGGTGCGCCAGTGACCGGTTCGCCGGTTGTTGTGACCCTGGCTAACGGTCAGACCATCACCATTGCCGTCGGCCAAACCACTGGCACCGTGAGCACCACCGCTCCGAACGATGCGTTGAATGGGCATGCTCCGCTGACCAATGCGATCACCGATGTGAGCGGCGGTAACTACGAAAATCTCGTGGCTGACAAAACCCCTGTCAGCACTAACGTGACCGACACCGTCGACACCACCAATCTGTCGCTGACTGCGACCGGTTCTGTGGCTGAAGGTGGTTCGATTGTTTACACCGCAACGTTGACCAATCCGGCCGGCACGCCTGTGACCGTGACGTTGAGCAACGGCGCAGTAATCACCATTGAAGCGGGCAAAACCGTCGGTACCGTAAGCGTTCCGGCTCCGGCCGATGACGTTTACAAAGATGCCGGTACCGTTCAGGCAACGATCAGCACTGCGACTGGCGGTAACTTCGAGAACCTGGTGCCAAGCACCGTTGCGGCAGTGACCAGCGTTACCGATACCATCGACACCACTACCGTAAAACTCACGGCGACCGAGTCTGCCGCTGAAGGTGGCACTGTCACCTACACCGCGACTGTTGGCGCAGCCGTAACTGGCTCGCCAGTGACCGTGACTCTGGCTAACGGCCAGACCATCACCATTGCCGTCGGCCAGACCACTGGCACCGTGAGCACTACTGCTCCGAACGATGCGTTGAATGGTCATGCTCCACTGACCAACGCGATCACCGATGTCAGCGGCGGCAACTACGAGAATCTGGTGGCCGACAAGGCACCGGTTTCGACTACCGTCACCGACACCGTCGACACCACTAATCTATCGCTGACCGCGACCGGTTCCGTGGCTGAAGGTGGTTCGATTGTTTACACCGCTACACTGAGCAACCCGGCCGGCACTCCGGTGACCGTGACTCTGTCGAACGGCGCAGTCATCACCATCGAAGCCGGTAAAACCGTCGGTACCGTAAGCGTTCCGGCTCCGGCCGATGACGTTTACAAAGATGCGGGCAAAGTCGAAGCGACCATTTCGACGGCCACAGGTGGCAACTTCGAGAACCTGGTGCCGAGCACCGTTGCGGCAGTCACTGACGTCACTGACACCATCGACACCACCACCGTGAAACTGACCGCGACCGAGTCTGCTGCTGAAGGTGGCACCGTCACTTACACCGCGACTGTTGGCGCCGCTGTTACTGGTTCGCCAGTCACCGTGACTCTGTCCAACGGCCAGACCATCACCATCGCTGTCGGCCAAACCACTGGCACCGTGACCACTACCGCGCCGAACGATGCGCTGAATGGTCATGCTCCACTGACCAACGCGATCACCGATGTCAGCGGCGGCAATTACGAGAACCTCGTTGCCGACAAGGCACCAGTTTCGACTACCGTCACCGACACCGTCGACACCACCAACCTGTCGCTGACTGCGACTGGTTCCGTGGCTGAAGGTGGTTCGATTGTTTACACCGCAACGCTGACCAATCCGGCCGGCACGCCTGTGACCTTGACGTTGAGCAACGGCGCTGTCATCACCATTGAGGCGGGTAAAACCGTCGGCACCGTCAGCGTTCCTGCGCCAGCTGACGACGTCTATAAAGACGCCGGCACCGTGCAAGCCACGATCAGCACCGCAACCGGTGGCAACTTCGAGAACCTGGTACCAAGCACTGTTCCGGCAGTCACCAGCGTCACCGATACCATCGACACCACCACCGTAAAACTCACCGCGACCGAGTCTGCTGCTGAAGGTGGCACTGTCACCTACACCGCAACCGTCGGTGCAGCCGTGACCGGCTCGCCAGTCACCGTGACCTTGTCCAATGGACAAACCATCACCATCGCTGTTGGCCAAACCACCGGCACCGTTTCCACCACCGCACCGAACGATGCTTTGAACGGTCATGCTCCACTGACCAACGCGATCACTGATGTCAGCGGCGGCAATTACGAGAACCTTGTTGCCGATAAAGCACCGGTTTCGACTACTGTTACTGACACCGTCGACACCACCAACCTGTCGCTGACTGCGACTGGTTCCGTGGCTGAGGGTGGTTCGATCATCTACACCGCAACCCTGACCAACGCTGCCGGCACCCCGGTGACCGTAACGCTGAGCAATGGCGCCGTCATCACCATCGAGGCCGGTAAAACCACCGGCACTGTGACCGTTCCTGCACCAGCCGATGACGTCTACAAAGACGCCGGCACCGTGCAGGCAACGATCAGCACCGCGACCGGTGGCAACTTCGAGAATCTGGTGCCAAGCACCGTTCCAGCCGTCACCACTGTCACCGATACCATCGACACCTCGACCGTATCGCTGAGCGCCACCGCGAACGTCGCCGAAGGCGAAACCGTGGTCTACACCGCGACCGTGACCGCTCCAGTGACCGGCGCGCCGGTCGTGGTTACCCTGTCCAACGGCCAGACCATCACCATCGCCGTCGGTGAAACCACCGGCACTGTGAACTTCGTTGCACCGAACAGCCCGTTGGCGGGTGGCAGCTCCCTGAGCGTGACCATCGACGGCGCAACTGGCGGCAACTACGAAAAACTGGCGGTCGACAGCAAGCCGGCCAACACCTCAGTATCGGACACCGTCGACACCACCAACCTGAACCTGACTGCGAGCGACTCGGTTGCTGAAGGCGGTTCGATCGTTTACACCGCGACCCTGACCAACCCGGCCGGTACTGCGGTAACCGTAACCTTGTCCAACGGCGCAGTGATCACCATCGAGGCGGGTAAAACTACCGGCACCGTGACTGTTCCAGCTCCGGCTGATGACGTTTACAAAGACGCTGGCAAAGTCGAAGCGACCATTTCGACTGCCACCGGTGGCAACTTCGAGAACCTGGTGCCGAGCACTGTTCCGGCTGTGACCAACGTTACAGATACCATCGACACCACCACCGTGAAGTTGACCGCGACCGAGTCTGCTGCCGAAGGTGGCACTGTCACTTACACCGCGACTGTTGGTGCCGCTGTTACCGGTTCGCCAGTGACTGTGGCCTTGGCCAACGGCCAGACCATCACTATCGCTGTCGGTCAAACCATAGGCACCGTAACCACTAGCGCTCCGAACGATGCGTTGAATGGTCATGCTCCACTGACTAACGCGATCACTGATGTGAGCGGCGGCAACTACGAAAATCTGGTGGCGGACAAAGCACCGGTTTCGACCACTGTTACTGACACCGTCGACACCACCAACCTGTCGCTGACCGCGACCGGTTCCGTGGCTGAAGGTGGCTCGATTGTTTACACCGCAACCCTGACCAATCCAGCGGGCACTCCGGTAACCGTGACTCTGTCAAACGGCGCCGTGATCACCATCGAGGCCGGTAAAACTACCGGCACTGTGAGCGTTCCTGCTCCTGCCGATGACGTGTACAAGGATGCGGGCAAAGTCGAAGCAAGCATTTCGACCGCTACGGGTGGCAACTTCGAAAACCTGGTGCCAAGCACTGTTCCGGCAGTGACCAACGTCACTGACACCATCGACACCACTACCGTAAAACTCACTGCGACCGAGTCTGCGGCTGAAGGTGGCACTGTCACTTACACCGCGACTGTTGGTGCAGCCGTAACCGGCTCACCAGTCACCGTGACCCTGTCCAACGGCCAGACAATTACCATCGCCGTCGGCCAGACCACAGGCACCGTAACCACTAGCGCTCCGAACGATGCGTTGAATGGTCATGCTCCACTGACCAACGCGATCACTGACGTCAGCGGCGGTAACTACGAAAATCTGGTGGCGGACAAAGCACCGGTTTCGACCACGGTTACTGACACCGTCGACACCACCAACCTGTCGCTGACCGCGACCGGCACCGTGGCTGAAGGTGGTTCGATCATCTACACCGCGACCCTGACCAACGCTGCGGGCACTCCGGTGACCGTAACGTTGAGCAACGGCGCCGTCATCACCATCGAAGCGGGCAAAACCACGGGCACCGTGACCGTCCCAGCACCAGCCGATGATGTTTACAAAGACGCTGGCAAAGTCGAAGCAAGCATTTCGACCGCTACGGGTGGCAACTTCGAAAACCTGGTACCGAGCACCGTTGCGGCAGTGACCAACGTCACTGACACCATCGACACCACCACCGTGAAACTCACTGCGACCGAGTCTGCGGCTGAAGGTGGCACTGTCACCTACACCGCGACCGTCGGCGCAGCCGTCACCGGCTCGCCAGTGACCGTGACCCTGTCCAACGGCCAGACAATTACCATTGCTGTCGGCCAAACCACCGGTACCGTTTCCACTACCGCGCCGAACGATTCGTTGAATGGTCATGCTCCACTGACCAACGCGATCACTGACGTCAGCGGCGGCAACTACGAAAATCTGGTCGCCGACAAATCCCCTGTCAGCACCACCGTCACCGACACCATCGACACTACCAACCTGACTTTGGGTGCCACTCAATCGGTCGCCGAAGGCGGTTCGATCATCTACACCGCAACGCTGACCAACCCGGCTGGCACGCCTGTGACCGTGACCTTGAGCAACGGCGCAGTGATCACTATCGAAGCGGGTAAAACCACTGGCACTGTCACCGTCCCTGCTCCGGCAGACGACGTGTACAAGGATGCGGGTAAAGTCGAAGCGACTATTTCGACGGCCACGGGTGGCAACTTCGAGAACCTGGTGCCGAGCACTGCTCCGGCTGTCACTGACGTCACTGACACCATCGACACCACCACCGTAAAACTGACCGCGACCGAGTCTGCCGCTGAAGGTGGCACCGTCACTTACACCGCGACTGTTGGCGCAGCCGTAACTGGCTCGCCAGTGACTGTGACTTTGGCCAACGGCCAAACCATCACCATCGCCGTCGGCCAGACCACTGGCACCGTGAGCACTACTGCTCCGAACGATGCGCTGAATGGTCATGCTCCACTGACTAACGCGATCACTGATGTGAGCGGCGGCAATTACGAAAACCTTGTTGCCGACAAAGCGCCGGTCTCGACTACTGTCACTGACACCGTCGACACCACCAACCTGTCGCTGACCGCGACCGGTTCCGTAGCTGAAGGTGGCTCGATTGTTTACACCGCAACCCTGACCAATCCAGCTGGCACTCCGGTGACCGTGACCCTGTCGAACGGCGCCGTGATCACCATCGAGGCCGGTAAAACTACCGGGACTGTGAGCGTTCCTGCTCCTGCCGATGACGTGTACAAGGATGCAGGCAAAGTCGAAGCAACCATTTCGACCGCTACGGGTGGCAACTTCGAAAACTTGGTGCCAAGCACCGTTGCGGCAGTGACCAATGTCACTGACACCATCGACACCACCACCGTGAAGTTGACCGCGACCGAGTCTGCTGCTGAAGGTGGCACTGTCACTTACACCGCGACTGTTGGTGCCGCTGTTACCGGTTCGCCAGTGACTGTGACTCTAGCCAACGGCCAAACCATCACCATCGCCGTCGGCCAGACCACCGGTACCGTGACCACCACCGCACCGAACGATGCATTGAACGGTCACACTCCGCTGAGCAACTCAATCACCAACGTCAGCGGCGGCAACTACGAGAATCTGGTAGCGGACAAAACCCCAGTCAGCACCACCGTGACCGACACCATCGACACCACCAACCTGACTTTGGGTGCCACTCAATCGGTCGCCGAAGGCGGTTCGATTACCTACACCGCAACCCTGACCAACGCCGCTGGCACACCAGTGACCGTAACGTTGAGCAACGGCGCCGTGATCACCATCGACGCCGGTAAAACCACTGGCACCGTGACCGTTCCAGCGCCAGCCGACGACGTCTACAAAGACGCCGGCACCGTTCAGGCAACGATCAACACCGCAACCGGTGGCAACTTCGAAAAACTGGTGACCAGCAGCACTCCGGCAATCACCAGCGTCACCGACACCATCGACACCACCACCGTGAAGCTGACTGCCACTGGCACCGCAGCCGAAGGCGGAAACGTCGTGTACACCGCAACAGTAGGTGCTGCGGTAACCGGCTCCCCAGTGACTGTGACTTTGGCCAACGGCCAAACCATCACCATCGCCGTCGGCCAGACCACCGGCACCGTAACCACTACCGCACCGAACGATGCGCTGAACGGCCACACCCCGCTGAGCAACTCGATCACCAATGTCAGCGGCGGCAACTACGAAAACCTCGTCGCCGACAAGACGCCGGTCAGCACCACCGTCACCGACACCATCGACACTACTAACCTGTCGCTCACCGCGACCGGCACCGTGGCCGAGGGTGGCTCGATCATCTACACCGCAACCCTGACCAACGCTGCCGGCACACCGGTGACCGTAACGTTGAGCAACGGCGCCGTGATCACCATCGACGCCGGCAAAACCACCGGCACCGTGACCGTCCCAGCACCAGCCGATGACGTCTACAAAGATGCCGGTACCGTGCAAGCAACAATCAGCACCGCAACCGGAGGCAACTTCGAAAACCTGGTGCCGAGCACTGTTCCGGCAGTGACAAGCGTCACTGACACCATCGACACCACCACCGTTAAGCTGACCGCGACCGAGTCTGCTGCTGAAGGTGGCACCGTCACCTACACCGCGACCGTCGGTGCAGCGGCAACCGGTTCGCCGGTCACCGTGACTCTGGCCAACGGCCAAACCATCACCATCGCCGTCGGCCAGACCACCGGCACTGTGACCACCACCGCACCGAACGATGTATTGAATGGTCATGCACCACTGACCAACGCAATCACTAACGTCAGTGGCGGCAACTACGAAAATCTGGTGGCCGATAAAGCACCGGTTTCGACCACTGTCACCGACACCATCGACACCACCAACCTGTCGCTCACCGCGACCGGCACCGTGGCCGAGGGTGGCTCGATCATCTACACCGCAACCCTGACCAACGCCGCTGGCACACCAGTGACCGTAACGTTGAGCAACGGTGCAGTAATCACCATCGATGCCGGTAAAACCACCGGCACCGTGACCGTCCCAGCACCAGCCGACGACGTCTACAAAGACGCCGGCACCGTGCAGGCAACGATCAACACCGCAACCGGTGGCAACTTCGAAAAACTGGTGACCAGCAGCACTCCGGCGATCACCAGCGTCACCGATACCATCGACACCACCACCGTTAAGCTGACCGCCACTGGCACCGCAGCCGAAGGCGGAAACGTCGTTTACACCGCAACAGTAGGTGCTGCGGTAACCGGTTCGCCAGTGACTGTGACTTTGGCCAACGGCCAAACCATCACCATCGCCGTCGGCCAGACCACCGGCACCGTGACCACCACCGCACCGAACGATGCGCTGAACGGTCACACCCCGCTGAGCAACTCGATCACCAACGTCAGCGGTGGCAACTACGAAAATCTCGTTGCCGACAAGACGCCGGTCAGCACCACCGTGACCGACACCATCGACACTACCAACCTGACTTTAGGTGCCACTCAATCGGTCGCCGAAGGCGGTTCGATCATCTACACCGCAACCCTGACCAACGCCGCTGGCACACCAGTGACCGTAACGTTGAGCAACGGTGCAGTAATCACCATCGATGCAGGTAAAACCACCGGCACCGTGACCGTCCCAGCACCAGCCGATGACGTCTACAAAGATGCCGGTACCGTGCAAGCAACAATCAGCACTGCGACTGGCGGCAACTTCGAAAACCTGGTGCCGAGCACTGTTCCGGCAGTGACAAGCGTCACTGACACCATCGACACCACCACCGTGAAGCTGACCGCAACCGGCACCGCAGCCGAAGGCGGAAGCGTCGTCTACACCGCCACCGTCGGTGCTGCGGTAACCGGCTCCCCAGTGACCGTGACTTTGGCCAACGGCCAAACCATCACCATCGCCGTCGGCCAGACCACCGGTACCGTGACCACCACCGCACCAAACGATGCGCTGAACGGTCACACTCCGCTGAGCAACTCAATCACCAACGTCAGCGGCGGCAACTACGAAAATCTCGTTGCCGACAAGACGCCGGTCAGCACCACCGTGACCGACACCATCGACACTACTAACCTGTCGCTCACCGCGACCGGCACCGTGGCCGAGGGTGGCTCGATCATCTACACCGCAACCCTGACCAACGCCGCTGGCACACCAGTGACCGTAACCCTGAGCAACGGCGCCGTGATCACCATCGACGCCGGTAAAACCACCGGCACCGTCACCGTTCCAGCGCCAGCCGACGACGTCTACAAAGACGCCGGCACCGTGCAGGCAACGATCAACACGGCCACCGGTGGCAACTTCGAGAAACTGGTGACCAGCAGCACCCCGGCGATCACCAGCGTCACCGACACCATCGACACCACCACCGTGAAGCTGACTGCCACCGGCACCGCAGCCGAAGGCGGAAACGTCGTCTACACCGCAACAGTCGGTGCAGCGGTAACCGGCTCCCCAGTGACCGTGACTTTGGCCAACGGCCAGACCATCACCATCGCCGTCGGCCAGACCTCGGGCACCGTGACCACCACCGCACCAAACGATGTGCTGAACGGCCATACGCCGCTGAGCAACTCGATCACCAACGTCAGCGGCGGCAACTACGAAAATCTCGTTGCCGACAAGACCCCGGTCAGCACTACCGTGACCGACACCATCGACACCACCAACCTGTCGCTGACCGCGACCGGCACCGTGGCTGAAGGTGGCTCGATCATCTACACCGCAACCCTGACCAACGCTGCGGGCACCCCGGTGACCGTGACCCTGAGCAACGGCGCCGTGATCACCATCGACGCCGGTAAAACCACCGGCACAGTGACCGTCCCAGCACCAGCCGATGACGTCTACAAAGACGCCGGCAGCGTGCAGGCAACGATCAGCACCGCCACCGGTGGCAACTTCGAAAGCCTGGTGACCAACAAGACTCCAGCGGTGACCAACGTCACCGACACCATCGACAAGACCGAAGTCAGCATCAGCGGCAGCTCCTCGGTGACCGAAGGCCAGACCGCCAGCTACACCGTCAGCCTGACTCACCCGGCGCAAACCGAAGTGACCCTGAAAATCGTCTACAGCGGCACCGCCGCCGACGGTTCGGACTTCACCGGTGTGTACACCGTGAAGATCCCGGCAGGCGCCAGCACCGCGACCTTCAACGTTGCGACCATCGACGACAAGATCACCGAAGGCACCGAAAACTTCGTGGTCAAGATCGACTCGGCCACTGGCGGCAACTTCGAGAACCTCGCAGTCAGCGCCACCAATGGCAGCGTCAGCACTTCGATCATCGACAACGACGCACCGCCAGTCATCGATCTGGACGCCAACAACTCCAGCGGCGCGACCGGTGCCGATTATAAGGTGACCTTCACCGAAAACACCCCGGGCGCCGGCGTGTCGATTGCCGACACCGACCTGAGCATCACCGACCCGGACAGCACCATGCTGACCGGCGCGACCATCGTGCTGACCAACCGTCAGGATGGCGATGCACTGAACCTGGGCAACAGCGTCAACGGCATCACCATCAATGCCAACAGCACCAATGGCACCGTGACCCTGACGCTGTCGGGTAACGCGACGCTTGCTGACTACATGCAGGCGATCAAGAACATCAGCTTCACCAACAACAGTGAAGACCCGAGCACCGTGCCGCGGATCATCACCGTAACCGTGACCGACGGCGGCAACTACTCCAACACCGCGACCACCACGGTCAACGTGGTGGCAGTTAACGATGCGCCGGTCGCCGCTCCGGTCAACGTCACCGGTACTGAAGACACCCCGCTGATCCTTGGCTGGTCGACCTTTGGTGTGACCGACGTCGACAGCCCGGCCAGCAGCCTGGGCGTGAAAATCACTCAACTGCCGGGCGAAGGCAAACTGCAGTATCTGGACGGTTCGACCTGGAAAGACGTCGCCAACAATCAGACCTTCAGCAAGGCTGACATCGACGCTGGCAAACTGCGCTTCATGCCGGATGCCAACGAGTCGGGTGTGGACGGTTACGGCGGCACCGGCCTGGGCAACAAGCAGGCTGACTACGCGCAGCTCAAGTTCCAGCCTACCGACGGCCAACTGCTGGGCAACACTGGCACCGTGAAGATCGACATCACGCCAGTGGCTGATGCCCCGACCGTGAGCGTGGCCGACAACAGCGTGAAGTCCACCGGGCTGGTCAAGGAAGTCTGGACCGGTCTGTCGGGCCTCGGCACCAGTGGCAGCGGCGCGGACTCGACCACGTTGAAAAACGTCATCGACGGCGCTGGCACGCCAAACTCCAGCGGCAACGTGACCAACGTGCAGTCCGACGGCAGCGTCGCGGCAGGTACGGCGTCGAAGACGTCCGGCCTGATCTACCTCGAAGCCGGCAAGACCTACACCTTCAGCGGCGTCGCCGATGACAGCCTGCTGATTACTATCGGCGGCAAGAGCGTGGCTTCGGGTACCTGGGGTGCGGGCGGTGCCATCAATGGTTCGTTCACTCCGACCACCAGCGGTTACTACACCCTCGACATCTACCACCACAACCAGAGCGGCCCGGGCAGCTACGATGTGAATCTGTCGGTCAACGGCAGTACACCAATCGACCTGAGCAGCACCGGCGTGCCGATCTACACCGGCGTGCAAGATCTGATCAACTCCGGCGTGACCGTCTCCGATCTGCACGGTACCAACGGCGAAGGCTATTACGACGGCTACAAGCTCAACACCGGCGCCGAAGGCACCACGGTAAAACTGTCGGCGATCACTACCGCGCTGACCGACACCGACGGCTCGGAAACCCTGAGCGTGAAGATCAGCGGCGCACCGGTCGGCTCGGTACTCAGCGACGGCGCAGGTCATACCTTTACCGTCACCGCGACCAGCGGCGACGCCAACGTCACTGGCTGGAGCCTCGGCAGCCTGACCGTGACGCCACCGCCGTACTACAACGGCCAGTTCAACCTGACCGTGACCTCGACCTCGACCGAACAGGTCGGCGGTTCGGCCAGCAGTGTCGCGACGATTCCGGTCACCGTGGTGCCGGCGGTGTACAACGCCATTGTTGCGACCTCGGGCGATGACACCTTCAGCGGCACCGACGGCAACGACATCATGGTCGCTGACATCGGCGGTCTGACCGTGGTGCCGGGCACCAACTACAACATCGCGTTCATGGTCGACAGTTCGGGCAGCATGAGCGCTTCGTCGATCAGCTCGGCGAAGGACTCGCTGACGGCGGTGTTCAACACCCTCAAGCAAAGCCTGGGCGGCAGCAACTCGGGCACGGTGAACATCTTCCTGGTGGACTTCGATACCCAGGTCAACAAGTCGGTGTCGGTGAACCTCAACGACCCGAACGCGCTGACCCAGCTCAAAGCGGTACTGGATTCGATGGCGTCCGGCGGCGGCACCAACTATGAAGACGTGTTCAAAGCCACGGCCAACTTCTTCCAGAGCGCTGATGCAGTCGCAAACACCGGGGCGAAGAACCTCACGTACTTCATCACCGACGGCCAGCCGACCTACTACCAGACCGGCGAGCAGACCAACCCGACGCTGTACGGCAGCGTGAAGTTCGATAGCGTGGTGACGACCAGCAACTACAAGTTGGGCGATACCTTCAGCACTTACATCGACAGCACGCACTATCTGAGCATCAGCGCCAACGGCGCAGCCCAGTTGCAGATCTACACCAGTCGTTACGGCTGGACCGCGACCAACCTGGGCACCGTGCACGCTCAGGGCGATGGCACCTATGAGTTGTCTAGCCTGGCGGGCACCGGTAGCAGCACTACCTCGGCAACCACCGATAACGCCGGCAGCAGCTTCGCCTTGTTGAGCGGTCTGTCGAACGTCGAAGCCATCGGCCTCAACAGCGGGGTCAGCCTCAACGACCTGAAACCGTACGACTCGGACAAGACGCCGCAAACCAACATCGATCCGAAGGATCTGGCCAACTCGATCATCGGCCACACCGAAGCGACACTGCCGGGTAACGACACCGTCAGCGGCGGCAACGGCAACGACATCCTGTTCGGCGATCTGGTGAGCTTCAACGGCATTGCTGGCGAGGGTTATCAGGCGATGCAGGCGTTCGTTGCGCAGCAGACCGGCGTCGACGTCAGCAAAGTCACCACCAGCAACGTGCACCAGTACATCACCGAGCACTATCAGGCGTTTGATGTGTCCGGCGCGCATGACGGCAACGACACCCTGCTGGGTGGCGCAGGCAATGACATCCTGTTCGGCTCGGGCGGCAACGACGTGCTCGATGGCGGTAAAGGCAATGACATCCTGCTCGGCGGCACCGGCAACGACACGCTGATCGGTGGCCCGGGCAATGACATCCTGATTGGTGGTTCGGGTGCCGATACCTTCGTCTGGAAATCCGGCGACACCGGCAACGATGTGATCAAGGACTTTAACGCCAGCGAAGGTGACCGTATCGACCTGCGCGATCTGTTGCAGGGCGAGACCGGCAGCACCATCGACAACTTCCTGAAGATCAGCACGGTCGATGGCGTGTCGTCGCTGCAAGTCAGCTCGGGCGGCAAGTTCAACTCCGGCGATGCGGCAGCCGCGACACCGGACGTGACGATCAAACTGGAAGGCAACAACTGGTCCACTGCCAACATTCATAACCTGATTGCCGGCAGCGATCCGACCATCAAAGTCGACCACAACAACAGCTGACAAACGAACAACGGCCGCCTCTTATGGGGCGGCCGTCACGTTTCCAGCCGTCACAATCGTGACGATTTCGTCGCCGCACCGCATACTCGCGTGCAGTTGGCTATGCTGCTGACAGCATGACGCTGGTTCATTTCCGAGGGACGCTCAATGTTTTACGTGCAACGCGATGCGCAGGGCCAGTTGGTTCGCGTGGAAGCTGCGGCCTATGCCGAGGCCTCGGAAACGCTGCCGGCCGACCATCATGAAATCCAGGCATGGTTTGCCAACGCCGCCGTGGAAAACAGCCTCAAACAGCTCAAGCAGAGCGACTTTGAAATGATTCGGGTACTCGACGACCTGATTCAGGTGCTGACCAGCAAAGGGGTGATCCGCGTCACCGACCTGCCGCCGGCGGCACAGGCCAAACTGATGGATCGTACCCAGGCGCGTGAGGCGTTGGGCGGCTTGAGTCATTTGATCGATGAGGATGAGAGCGGGTTGATCTGATTCAGGATCTTCGGCGACTGAGCTGGCCTCTTCGCGAGCAAGCTCGCTCCCACACTGGATTGTGTCGTTTCACAAATCCCTGTGGGAGCGGGCTTGCCCGCGAAGAAGCATCACTGACACCGCACCTGCAAAGGCTTACTTCCAGGGCTTGGGCTCACCAAACAGCTGCCCCTGAACCCCATACAAACCCATCTCGCGAATCACCGACATTTCCCCCTCGGTCTCGACCCGCTCGGCAATCAGCGGCAGATCAATGCTGTGCGCCGCCCGCTGGATCGCCTCAATGAACAGGCGCTTGTCACTCTCCTGATCAATCGCGCGAATGTAGCTGCCGTCGATTTTCAAGTAAGCCAGCCCCAGCCGCGCCAGGTTACCGATCATGCTGAAGCGCCCACCGAAGCGTTGCAGGCTCAGCGAGAAACCGAGTTCGCGCAGTCGCCGGGTCAGTTGCTCGAGCACCGCTTGCTCAGGCAATTGCTCCTCGCCGATTTCCAGCGTCAGGCGTGAGCCGAGGTTGGAATGCGCTCGCAGAATTTCGAAGACTTTGTTCAGCGCCTGCGGGTCGGCCAATGTCGCCGAGGACAGGTTCAATGCCAGCGATTGCTCATGTTCTTTCATCTGCTCCAGCACGCGCTCGAGCATCAGCCGATCCAGCCGCGCGGTCCAGCCGAAGCGCTCCAGCCATGGCAGGAAGCGTCCGGCCGGAATGGTCTGGCCCTGCTCGTCAAGCAGTCGCGACAGCACTTTGTAATGCAGCACCAGTCGCGTGTCCTGTGCGGCCACCACCGGTTGGAAATACAACTTGAAACGCTGCTGACTCAACGCTTGATCGAGCAGGCGATGCCAGGCGTGGTGATCGTCACCAACGCTCGCCGACAGACCGTGCTCAAGACACGCCCAGTTCTGCTCGCCCTGCCCTTCGGCCTGCGCCAGCGCCTGATCGCCGAGGCTGAGCACCGCTTGCGGCGAGTCGCCATGAACGAACGGCGCCAGACCGATGGAGGCCACCGCCGCCACATCGGTAGCACCCGTGGCGTGCAGACTGCTCAACGCATTGTCGAGGTTCTGCGCCAGTTGCAGCGCTTCTTCACGCACCAGTCCGGGCGCCAGTACAGCGAATTCACCGCCGCGAATACGCGTGACAAGGTTCTGGGTTTCCGGGTACTTGGCGCACTCGCGGGACAATTGCTCGCCGACTGCTTTCAACAATTCATCGGTGCGCTGACCGCCAAGACGCTGGTTGAGACCGGCCAGATCCTTGACCCGCAACAGCAGCAGATAACCCGAGCTGGCCTGCTCCGGGTTGCTCACCCGGGCGTTCAACTGCATCTCGAAATAACGTCGGTTGGCCAACCCTGTGAGGTTGTCCTGATAGGACTCGGCGCGCAGTTTTTCACTGCGCTCGGCCTGTTCCTGAAACAGTGCCTTGAGCTTCTCGACCATCTGATTCATCGCTTGCACCACACGGCGCAGTTCCGGGGTGCGCGGCAGTTCCGGCAGACTGAGGAACTCGCGACGGGCGATGGCGTGGGATTGTTTGACCATGTAATCCAGCGGGCGCAATTGCCGACGCAGCAGCAACGCCCCGAGCACCGCACTCACCGCGCCGCAGATCAGCAGCCAGCCAAGGCTGCCCAACGCGCTCTGCCAGAGTTTTGCCAAGGCGAACATCGGATGGCTCACCACCTCGACCCGCGCCGCCTGTTCCCAGCCACGGCTGACCAGAGCGTCGCCACCGGCCGGTTCGAGTCCGATCATTTTGACGAACCAGTCCGGCACGTTGGTGACTGCCGGGATACCACTGCGCTCGACGATGGTCTTGTCGGTTTTCAGATCGACCACGCGGATGCTCGCGTAATAACCGCTGTCGAAAATCGAACTGACCAGCAACTCGACCATCGCCGGGTCGTCGATATTCGGCGTCAGCGACAGCGCCAGCGCCGTGGCCGCGTCCTGGGCGTGGGAACGCAACTGGTTGACGTACTGAGTACGCGAGCTTTCCAGACTGACCATGAAGCTGCCAGTGAAGGCGACCACCAGGAACAGACAGATAGCGATCAACAGCTGTTTGAACAAAGACATCTGAGCGCGTGCTCCTAGTTAGTCGTTTGGAACCGGAAAACATCGGCCATCATTTTATTAAACACCTCCTTCCAGCCGTACAGGGGTTTTGTGTCAACCTCCTTTTTGTTGCCCTTCGCGCCGGGCAGGTACAGACCTTCGGCATTGAAAGAATAGACCGGCAGCAAATCGGTCCGCTGCGAGGCCGGCTGGATCTGATCGATCAGGCTGTCGAGCACCAGCGGCATCGCCTCGGGGCTGGAATAGTAAGTCAGCACCATGTGCGCACGATTCTGGCGCAGTGCCTTGACGTAGGTGATGCGCAGCTTGTCACTGGAAACCCCCAGATGGCGCAGGCTGAAATACTTGGCGATCGCATAGTCTTCGCAGTCGCCTGCACCCTTCCACAGCGCTTCGATGGGCGTTTCCCAATAATCGACCTGGCCCCAGAGATCGATGTCTTCGACGTAGCGCATCTGTTTGTTGAAAAACAGGTTCACCACTTTGAGCTTTTCCACCTCGCTGACTTGTTTTTGCGTCGCCAGCAGATTTTGCCAGGCATCGATTCGCTGTTGCCCGGCGCCCAGTGGTCCGTAGAGTGCCGTGGCCTTGCGGCTGATCGCGGAAAAATCCCAATCGGCATGCAGACCGCCCAGCATGAGGCCGGCCAGCAGCAGTGCGCAGCCAAACCAGCGCACAATCCGAGGGATCGCGAAACGTACCGCCACAGCAGGCATCCGAGGAGGGCAGAAAGGAAAGCGTTTGATGGTGAAGGTTAGCCCGTTAAAAAACAATGGCACCCTGAGATCATCACTCACGCACTAAGCTGAATAGATGAGCAATCCTCTACACGGTTTGACATCTTGTAGAGCAATCTCTAGTGTCCATTGGATCCAAATCAGATTGTAGCGAGGGTGTGTAGTCGTGACACAGAAGCCCAAACCGCTGCACAGCATCAAGGTCGATGGGCCGATTCCCGCGCATCTCGCACGCTCGATCATCGAAGAAACCCTGCGCTCGGCCATCCTCGATGGACGTCTGCCCTGCGGCACCGCGCTGCGTCAGCAAGATCTGGCGGACCTGTTCGGAGTCAGCCGCATGCCGGTGCGCGAAGCTCTGCGCCAACTGGAAGCCCAGGATCTGGTGACAGTCACCGCCCATAAAGGCGCGGTGGTTGCGCCGTTGATTCAGGGCGATGCCACCCAGACTTACGAGCTACGAATCCTCCTCGAATCGGAAGCGCTGCGGCAATCGGTTCCGCTGCTGACGAGTGCCCACCATGCACGCGCGGCCAGCTATATCGAGGAACTCGAAAGCCAGCACGATTACGGCGAAATCGGTCGGCTCAATCGCCTGTTCCACATGGAGTTGTACAGCGAGGCGCCCAACAAGCGGCTACTGCGACTGGTCGAAGACGGGCTCAACGAGGAAGAACGCTTCCTGCGCTTCAATCTCGAGGCGATGGGCCTGGGCAAACTGTCTCAGGAAGATCACAGGGGTATTCTGCGAGCGGTGCAGGCGGGTGATGTCGAAGGGGCTGTGAAAGCGCTGGAACAGCATCTCAACCGTGGCGTCGAGGCGATCAATCGCTATCTCGCCAGCGCTGCGGCGGCGGGGCGAAACGTTTCGTTGACTTGAAAGCATCGCGAGCAAGCTCGCTCCCACAGGTTTTTGGGTGAACACAGTATTTGTGTTTAACCGGGACCTTGTGGGAGCGAGCCTGCTCGCGAAGAACGATCACGCGGTGTTACCCAGTGCAAATCAGATCTTGAAGCTGTCCACCAACTGCTTCAACCGGTTGGCCTGCTGCGACAACGCATCACAATCCTTCAACGTCTCGTTGAGGTTGGCCACGCTCTGCTGGTTCAACAGGTTGATCTGGTTGACGTCGACGTTGAGGGTTTCCACCACCGCTGTCTGTTCCTCGGTCGCCGCAGCCACCGACTGGTTCATGCCGTCGATCTCGCCGATGCGCTGGGTCACGCTGACCAGTCGCAGACCGGCCTGGTTCGCCACTTCAACGCTCTGCTCGCTGGACGCCTGACTGGCGTTCATGGTGCTGACCGCCTCACGCGAGCCGACCTGCAACGAAGTGATCATCTTGTGGATCTCTTCCGCCGACTCTTGCGTACGGTGGGCAAGGTTACGCACCTCGTCCGCCACCACCGCAAAACCACGACCGGCTTCACCGGCACGGGCCGCTTCGATGGCCGCGTTGAGCGCCAGCAGGTTGGTCTGTTGCGAGATGCCTTTGATCACATCGAGAATGTGACCGATGTTATCGGTGCTGGCGTTGAGTGTTTCGATCTGCGTGCACGACAGGCTGATCTTCTGCGACAGCTCGGTCATCGCCTGAATGGTTTGTTCCACCACCTGACGGCCATCATCGGCCTGCTCGCTGGCGCCGCTGGCGTGCTGCGAAGCATCGGCAGCGTTGCGGGCGATTTCCTGAGTGGCGGCACCCAGCTCGTTGATCGCGGCGGCTACGCTGTTGGTGCGGGCGCTCTGCTCATCCGAGCCGACAATCGAGGCGTTGGACGAGGCCATGACCCGTTGCGACAAATCGTGTACGTGGCGAGTGGCCGAAGACACTTCGGAAATCGACGCGTGAATCCGCTCGACGAACTGGTTGAAGGCACTGCCCAGCTCACCGAACTCATCTTTGCTTTCCACCACCAGACGACGAGTCAGGTCGCCTTCACCCTGGGCGATGTCTTGCATCGCACGGCCCATGGTGGTCAACGGACGCATCAACACGTTGATCAACAGGCTCAACAACAGCGCAATCGCGCTCACGGCGACAAACATCGCAATCAGCGCCGAGGTACGGAATTGGCTGAGCGCGGCGTAGGCCTTGTCGCGGTCGATCGACAGACCGATGTACCACTCGGCATTCGGCAGATCGCTGACCGGGGTGAACGACAGAATCCGTTCGTGGCCATTGAGGACCACGTTCTGGTTACCCTTCTGGATGCGTACGGTGGTGTCCGGGTAAATGTCTTTGAGGTTCTTCATCACCTGATCTTTGTCCGGGCTGACGATCACCTGACCGTCGCCGCTGACCAGGAACGCATGGCCGAGACCACCGAAGTCCACCGAGTTGATGATCTTCACCAAGGTTTCCAGACTCAGGTCACCGCCGACAACGCCGAGCAGTTCACCGTTCTTCTTCACCGGCATGGCGATGGTCACCACCAGCCCACCGACCGCGGCCATGTAAGGCGGGGTCAGCATGGTTTTGTCGGCGGCTACCGCTTGCTTGTACCACGGGCGCTGACGCGGGTCGTAACCGTCCGGCATCTTCGCGTCAGGGCGCTGGGTGAAGACACCGTTGGCCTGACCGACGTAGGTGAACTGGAAGTTCGAGGTGAAGGCTGGTTGATCGACCAGGCCCGGGAAATCGGCGTCTTTACCTTGATGGGCAACGTTCTGCGCAAGGTTTTCCAGTACCAGAATCCGCCCGCTCATCCAGTTCTGCACGCTGCTGGCGGTCAGATCGCCGGCCTGCTGCACGGAGGACTGGAGGTTCTGGCGAATGGTATTTCGCTGCAGATAGTCGTTGTACAAAGTGAACAGCGCGAACGCCAGGACCACGACGCCCGAGGCGGCCAACAGAATTTTATGGCTGAACTTGAGATTCATTTCATGGGACTTCTTATGCCAAAAGTGGGGATGCGTTCCGGATGCAACATTCCATGTACAGCGCAGGCAGCGTTCTTGTGGCCGCTCTACTTTGGTGCACGCATGTCTCACTAGTCTGTCGGCACGTGTCGGGGAAATCTTAGGGTTATGTGGGAAATGGGCGGCATTTCTGCCAGATTCCCGCCGAACGGCGTGCCAGAGCGTTCGCCGTAAGATTTTTTACCCACGTTGATCGAGTGAAGGTTGCAAAATTTTCGTCGCTTGATAAAAATGCGACTAATTATCATTTGTGACGTTTTCGGGCTACCGCGTTCATGTCCTCACCTGAGTTTGCAGTCCAGGCGCTATACAGCAGTCATCACGGCTGGCTGAACACTTGGCTGCGCGTACGGCTGGGCAACGCCGCCGATGCAGCGGATCTGGCTCAGGACACCTTCGTGCGCCTGCTGCAACGTACCGAACGGCTCGAACTCAAGGCGCCGCGTGCATTCCTGCGCACCATCGCCCGAGGTCTGGTGATCGACCACTGGCGTCGCGAAGAAATCGAACGTGCCTACCTCGAAACCATCGCTCACTTGCCCGAAGCCGAAACCCCGAGTGCCGAAGCCCGTGCGCTGGTGATCGAATTGCTCGAAAGCATCGCGCGCATGCTCGAAGGACTGAAGCCAAAAGTGCGTCAGGCATTTCTGCTCGCGCAGTGCGAAGGCTTGACCCACAAACAGATTGCCGCGCAGATGGGCCTGTCTCTGCGCTCGGTTGAACGTTACGTCGCCGAGGCGCTGTTTCACTGCTATGTCTTGCGGTACGAAAGCTGATGCCGACGGATAACCTCTCGCTCGGCCGTCGTGCCGAACCACAGCAGCAGGTGGTCAAACAAGCCATCCACTGGCTGCTGCGCCTGCGCAACAATCATGGTAACTCGCGCCTGAACCGTCAGTGCGAAGCGTGGCGCGCCGAGCACCATGATCACGAACTGGCGTGGCAACGGGTGCAGTCGCTACAGGCTGAGTTGAGCAACAATCTGCGCACGGTGCCCGGCGCACAAGTGGCGTTCAATACTCTGGAAAACAGTGCGCAGGGCCTGGGTCGGCGTCAGGCCTTGAAGTTGTTGTCCGGCGCGTTGCTGATGGGCTCTGCGGCCTGGTTGGCCAAGGACACCTCTGCCTGGCAACAGTGGAGCGCCGACTATGCCACCGCCACTGGCGAACGCCGTGGATTCCAGTTGCCGGACGGCACGCGGATCGAGCTCAACACCGCCAGTGCGGTGGATCTGGATTACACGAAGCAGCAGCGACTGATCAAACTGACTCGTGGCGAAATCATCGTCACCTGTGGCGGTGCCGACGAAGGTGCCTCAATCAATCGACCGCTACGGGTGCAAAGTCGGCATGGCAGCTATGAGCCATTTGATGCGCGATTCATCGTGCGTGAAGAAGCCAATTGCACACGGTTGAGCGTCACCAAGGGCCGCGTCGCGATTGTTTCTCCGCGCGCAGTCGATGGCGATTCCATCGAAGTGCTCGCTGGACAGAGTTATCTGATCGATCACCATCAGGCTCGTCTCGCGCCGCCACTGGATATGGATGTCGGGGCATGGGTCGACGGCATGATCGTGACGCGCAATATGCGTCTGGCAGACTTCCTCAGTGAAGTCGGTCGCTATCGCCAAGGCTTCCTCACCTGTGCATCTGACCTTGCGGATCTGCGCTTGTCCGGAGTCTTCCGCCTGGAGGACACCGACAAGCTGTTGGCGGTCCTGCCGCAGACACTGCCGGTGCAATTGCGCTATCGCACTCGCTGGTGGGTAACGCTGGAACGGGCGGTCTGAAATTATTTTGGCGGGTTTTCGCAGCAAGTCCGGCTTAGTCAGTAAGCACTTCAACTCTGCCTCCGCGACTTCCTACGGAAACCTACAATGACCGTCCGCGCCACCTGTAAGAACCCTCTGAATTTCACTGCCGAATCCGGCCTGCTGCGCCAAGCCGTTCGCGCCGCACTGTTTTCCACCGCACTGAGTGTGGGTGTGTTGCCTGGCCTGAGCATCGCGGCAAGCAGCAGTGAAGTGAGCAGCCATCGCTATAACATCGCCACAGGCCCGTTGGGCGATGCGCTCAACCAGTTTGCGCGTCAGGCCGGCATCACCTTGTCGATGACTCCTCAACAGACTCAGGGCCGGCAATCGCCGGGAGTGCAGGGTGAGTATTCAACCGATCAGGCCTTGAGCCATTTGCTCGGCGGCTCAGGTCTGGAAGCGGTCAGTCAGGATGGCAGCAGTTACGTTTTGCGCCCGATTGCCGAATCAACGGCCCTGGCCTTGCCAACCACAGACATCAAGGGCTTCGCGCTGGGCAACGCACTCGGCAGCATGGACGGCTACAACGCGACGCACAGCCAGATCGCCACCAAGACCAGTACCGCGCTGCTGGAAACCTCGCAAAGTGTTTCCGTGGTCACCCGCGAGCAGATGGACGATCAAGGCTCGCAAACCGTATCGCAGACCATGCGTTATACCCCCGGTGTGCTGACCAATCCGTACGGCGCAACCCATCGCTATGACTATGTGGCGATGCGCGGTTTCAACGACGGTTCGGTGGACAACATCTACCTCGACGGCCTCAAGTCGATGGGCGACAGCGGCACCTACAGCACCATGCAGGTCGATCCGTATTTCCTTGAGCGCGTGGATATTCTCAAAGGGCCGTCGTCGGTTCTGTATGGCCGCAGCTCGCCGGGCGGTCTGGTGGCACTGACCAGCAAGAAACCCTTGTACGAGGCTTACCACCAGGTGCAGGCCACCGTCGGCACCCAAGGCCAGCGCGGTGTGGGTTTTGACTTCAGCGGCCCGGTCGATGACGACAAGCGCATCGCCTATCGTCTGATCGGTTTGACGGATCAGTCCGACACGCAGTTTGACCACAACAAGGAAAAGCGCTTCGCTCTGGCACCGACGGTCAGCATCGATTTCAACGAAGACACATCGCTGACCCTGCAAGCCTATCTGCAACACGATCCAGACGGCGGCTACCACGGTGGTGTACCCGCCGACGGCACGATTCATCAGCGCAACGGCAACCGTATCTCGCCACATTTCTTTGAAGGCGAGCCGGGTGTCGACGGTTACTCGCGTGATCAACAATCGTTCGGCTATCAGTTCGAACATCGCTTCAACGACGTCTTCACCGCACGGCAGAACTTCCGCTACCTCGATTCCAAAGTGAACATGGATCAGGTCTATGCCTATGGCTGGACTTCGCCGACGAGCAACGAACTGAACCGTTATTACACCGGCGGTGATGAGCGCCTTCACGCGTTCATCCTCGACAACATGCTGCAGGCCGAATTCTTCACCGGTGCCACCAAACACACCGTGTTGATGGGTGCGGACTATCAGCGCCGCAAAACCGTGGTCGACTGGACCAGCGGTGGCCTGGCGCCGATCAATGCTTTCAATCCGGTGTACGGCAATTCGGCGGTCGATATGTATGGCGAGACCAGCTATCTGCGTCGTCTGGAGCAGACCGGCGTCTACCTGCAAGACCTGATCGAGATGGACAAATGGCGCTTCTCGCTGGGCTTGCGTCAGGACTGGGTCGAGACCTCCGACGAGAACCGCATCGCTGAAGCCGAGCGCCCGCTGGGCACCGAAATCAACGATAAACGCACCAAGCTGACTGGCCGAGCGGGCGCGCTGTATCTGTTCGATAACGGCTTGGCGCCGTACATCAGCTACTCCGAGTCGTTCAACCCGAACTCCTATGCTGACAGCGCCGGCAACCCGCTGGCACCGACTGATGGTACGCAATGGGAAGTGGGCCTGAAGTATCAACCGCCGGGCACTGACAACCTGTTCACCGCCTCGCTGTTCCGCATCGATCAGGAAAACCTCGCGACCAAACTACCGCAGGAAAACTTCTATCGCGCTGTAGGTGCCGTGCGTTCTCAGGGTCTGGAACTGGAAGCGCACATGCAGCTCACCGACAATCTGAAAGTTCTCGGCAGCTACACCTTCACCGATATCGAGTACTCGAAGTCGATGGTCAGCACGCTGAGCACAGCGACCGATGTGATCGAGAACAAGGGCAACTCACCGACTCAGGCGCCCCGGCACATGGCGTCGTTGTGGGCTGACTACAAGTTCGACAGCGCGGCACTTGACGGTCTGCGTCTGGGTGGAGGCGTACGTTATGTCGGCTACAGCTGGGCGGATACCGAGAACACCATGAAGGTGCCGTCCTACACGCTGTTCGACGCCTCGATCGGTTATGACCTGGGCAAGGTCGGCTTGAAGGGCGTCGACGTACGCCTGAATGCGAACAATCTGACCAACGAATCCTACGTGGCTTCCTGCGCCAGTCTGAACTTCTGCTACATGGGCGAAGAGCGCAACGTCGCGGCCACGGTCAGCTATCAGTTCTAAACCTTTGTCTTGCGCATAAAAAAGCCAGCCCCTGATTTCAGGGGCTGGCTTTGTCGTATCTGTGGGGAATTTTTCATGCGTGCTTATATGGTTTTATTGCATCGCTACATTGGGCTGGTCACAGCTGTGTTTCTGCTGCTGGCCGGGATTACCGGGAGCATTCTGGCGTTCAATCATGAGCTAGATGAATGGTTGAATCCCGAGTTCTACGCGGCATCGGCCGGAGGGCAACGCTTGCCTCCGGGGACTCTTGTTGATGCTGTGCAAACGGCGCATCCCAAGCTGCAAGTCTGGTACATGGAGTATCCGAACGAGGCGGGACACACGGCTTTACTGGCAGCGGTTGCGCGTAACGATCCGGCAACCGGGAAGCCGTTCGAAGAGCGCAATCAGGTGTTCTATCTCGACCCGGTGAGTGCTGAGCAGAAGGGTAGTCGTTATTGGGGCGAGTGCTGTTTTCAACGGGAGAACTTCGTCCCGTTCATTCTCGAGTTCCACTACAACCTTACATTGCCGGGGAACTGGGGATTGTTGTTGATGGGACTGGTCGCCATCGCTTGGGTGATCGACTGTTTTGTCGCGCTGTGGCTGACGTTGCCACGAGGTAAGCCCTTCTGGAAGAAGTGGTCGACTGCCTGGAAGATCAAGGGCGGGCATGCTTATCGGCTCAACTTCGATCTGCATCGTGCGGGGGGATTGTGGCTGTGGTTGTTGTTGCTGCCTATTGCTGTCAGCAGCGTCGCCATGAACCTGCCGAGCCAGGTGTTTAAACCTGCCGTGTCGCTGTTTTCGCCGATTGAACCTAGCGTCTATGAGGCCCGAGGGCGAATGCCTCCGGCAGACTTGGGCGTGACGCAGTTAAGTTATCAACAGGCGTACGAAAGGGCATTAGAGGAGGGCAAAAGGTTAGGGCTGACGGCAGCAATCGGTGAGTTGTATTACAGCTTTGAATACAACTTCTACGGGGCTGGATTTGGACAGCATGACACTGAAGCTCACGGTAAATCCTGGCTGTTCTTTCACGGTACCGATGGGCGATTGTTGGGGCAGGAGATAGCAGGACAGGGAACGTTGGGAGAGCGGTTTTATCGGTTGCAGTTGCCGATACATGGTGGACGGATCATTGGACTCACCGGGCAAGTGATGATCGCGGTGTTAGGTGTTTTGATCGCAGGATTGTCAGGGACAGGGGTCTACATCTGGTGGCGTAAATGGCAGGCCCGTCGAAGCAGCAGCAGACGTAAAGCGGTTTGAAGGTCCGAATTTTGTAAACCCTGAAACGACAAAACCCCTGTCTGCGTTAGCAGACAGGGGTTTCGGAATTCAATCTTGACGATGACCTACTCTCACATGGGGAAACCCCACACTACCATCGGCGATGCATCGTTTCACTACTGAGTTCGGGATGGGATCAGGTGGT
>NZ_JBIUXX010000006.1:155148-183884 GCF_044744235.1 Pseudomonas sp. NPDC087346 | reverse complement strand
CAGGAGCGATCGGTCTCCCCCAGAAACACATCTTCGTATGTCCGCACCAGCGAGCTTAGACTCACTCGATTGGTGTGGGAGCAACATACAAGGAGCTGCCGAAGGCTGCGATCTTTTGCTTTTGGTCTATCCTGCGACCGACTGAATACACCAGACAGGAGGTTTGAATGCGCACCCTTGAACTCGCAGGCGTACAGGTTCCGGTGATTGGCCAGGGCACTTGGCGCATGGGTGAAGATCGCTCGGCGCACAAGCACGAAGTGGCGGCGCTGCGTCAGGGCGTCGAACTGGGCATGACCCTGATCGACACCGCCGAAATGTATGCCGAGGGCGGTGCCGAAAGCGTGGTCGGCGAAGCCATCGCCGGCATTCGCGATCAGGTGTTTCTGGTGAGCAAGGTCTACCCGCACAACGCCAGCCGCAAAGGCATTCCCCAGGCCATCGAACGCAGTTTGCGCCGGCTCGATACCGACTACATCGATCTGTACCTGTTGCACTGGCGCGGTCAATTCCCGCTGGAAGAAACCGTGGAAGCCTTCGAGTTACTGCGCGAAGAAGGCAAGATCGGCCGTTGGGGTGTGTCGAATTTCGACGTCGCTGACCTCGAAGAACTTTCAGCGCCCGCCTGCGCCACCAATCAAGTGCTATATAACCTGGAAGAGCGCGGCATCGAATTCGATCTGCTGCCATGGTGCCAACAGCAACGTATGCCGCTGATGGCCTACTGTCCGATTGGCCAGGGTGGCGCGTTGTTGTTCGATCCGGTGCTGAAACAGATTGCCGCTCGTCACGGCGTGACCCCGGCACAGGTTTCGCTGGCGTGGATTCTGCGTCAGGATGGTGTGATTGCGATTCCCAAGGCTGTGCGGCCGGAACACGTGCAACTCAATGCACAAGCGGCGCATCTGCAACTGGACGCGGGGGATCTGGCGGCGCTGGACCAGGCGTTTCAAGCGCCACGACGCAAGCAGCGGTTGGCCATGGTTTAAGCCACCGCCGTCTGTCAGAGGGCTCGGCCCATGAGAAGTACTGATCAGTACGACCCCTTCAACCTGCAACGTTTTGTTCAGGCCCAGGACCCGGTGTTCGAGCGCGTGCAGCGTGAGCTCGACGAGGGCCACAAACGCAGCCACTGGATGTGGTTTGTCTTCCCGCAATTCGCCGGGCTCGGCGGCAGCGAGATGTCCCGGCGCTTTGCTATCGGCTCAGCCGAAGAAGCCCGGGCCTATCTGCAACACCCACTGCTCGGCGCCCGACTGCGCACCTGCACACAGCTTGTGCTGAAGGTGCGCCAGCGATCGATTGCGGAGATTTTCGGCCACCCGGATGACCTGAAATTTCATTCATCGATGACCCTGTTCGCGCAGTTTGCCGATGACGACAGCCCGTTCGCGCAGGCGCTGGAACGGTATTTCCACGGTATTCTCGACGACTGGACCTTGCAGTTGCTGGACTCAAAACAAGCCCAGTTGCCCTCCAATCAGGGTTGAGAAATCGTCGTCGACAAAAGGCAGAATCGCGTCCGCCACCGGTTGCAGTTGGCGGGTGATGTAATGGTCGTAGTCGATGGGCGTGCGCCGCACTTCCAGCGGTTCCGGCCCGGCCATGGCGATGACGTAACTGATCCAGCCACCGTTCTGGTATTGCCGTGGCCGCCCGTGCTGCGCGTTGTAATCGTCAGCCAGACGCGCGGCGCGCACATGCGGCGGCACGTTGCGCTCGTAATCGTCGAGGGTGCGGCGCAGGCGCTTGCGGTAGATCAGGCGCTCGTCGAACTCACCAGCCAGAGTCTTGCGCACGTAATCGCGGACGTAATCCTGATACGGCTTGCGCTGGAAGATCCGTTCGTAGAGTTCCTGCTGAAACTGCCGCGCCAGCAACGACCAGTCGGTACGCACGGTTTCCAGGCCTTTGTAGACCATTTCATCCGTGCCATCGGCGCGGGCGACCAGACCGGCATAGCGTTTCTTGCTGCCCTCCTCCGCGCCGCGAATGGTTGGCATCAGGAAGCGTTTGTAGTGCGTTTCGAACTGTAATTCGAGGGCGCTTTGCAGCCCGTATTCATCCCGCACATGCTCGCGCCACCAATCGTTGACGTGCTTGACCAGCGCCTGGCCAATCTTCGCCGCTTCTTCCTGACCGTGCGCGCGCCGCAGCCAGACGAAGGTCGAATCGGTGTCGCCGTAGATCACCGCATGGCCCTGCTCTTCGATCAGTTTGCGCGTGCGCAGCATGATTTCGTGACCACGCAAGGTGATCGAGGACGCCAGCCGCGTATCGAAAAACCGGCAACCGCTGGAACCGAGCACGCCGTAAAAGGCGTTCATGATGATTTTCAGCGCTTGGGACAGCGGCGCGTTGTGCTCGCGCTTGGCGGTTTCGCGACCTTCGGCGACCCGCGCCACAATCGACGGCAGGCAATGCCGGGTCCGCGAGAAGCGCGCACCGCGAAAGCCCGGCACCGAGTCGGCGTCGTCCGGGTGCTGCAAGCCTTCGACCAGCCCCACCGGGTCGATCAGAAAGGTGCGAATGATCGACGGATAAAGGCTTTTGTAATCAAGCACCAGCACCGACTCGTACAGCCCCGGCTGCGAGTCCATGACGAATCCACCGGGGCTGGCCTGTGGCGGATTGGTACCGAGATTCGGTGCGACGAAACCCTGACGATGCATCAACGGCATGTACAGGTGAGTGAACGCCGCCACCGAGCCGCCGCTGCGATCCACCGCCAGCCCGGTGACGCTGGCACGTTCCAGCAGGAAGGTCAGCAGTTCGGTCTTGGCGAAAATCCGCGTGACCAGTTCGCAGTCCTTGAGGTTGTACTTGGCCAGCGCCGGTTTGTCCTCGGCGAACATCCGGTTGATCTCGTCCATCCGCTGGTACGGGTTGTCGATCGATTTGCCTTCGCCGAGCAAGGTCTGCGCGACGTTTTCGAGGCTGAACGAAGGAAAACTCCAGGTCGCTGAACGCAGCGATTCGATGCCATCGATGATCAACCGCCCCGCTGCCGAGGCGAAGTAATGGTTGCGACTGCCGTGTTCGCGCCACTGCATTTCTTCGCCGGCACGACCGATTTTCAGCGGCACACCGAGGCGCCGGGCGTGTTCGTGGAGGATGCGCAGATCGAACTGCACCACGTTCCAGCCGATGATCGCATCGGGGTCGTGGCGGGCAAACCAGTCGTTGAGTTTTTTCAGGATCAGCGTGCGGGAGTCGCAGTATTCGAGATCGAAGTCGACGATGCTGGCGTCACCGTTCGGCGCGCCGAGCATGTACACCTGACGCTCGCCGCAACCTTCCAGCGCGATGGAATACAACTCGCCGGTTTCGGTGGTTTCGATGTCCAGCGAGACCAGCCGCAGTGCCGGCCGATAATCGGGATCGGGTTTGAGCTGGGCGTTGAGCAGCGTGCCATCGGCGTCCGGCGTACCGCTGAAGCGCACCGGCGCGGTGATGAAACGCTCCATCAGATAGCGCTCGGGCGGCCGCACGTCGGCTTCGTAGACATCGATACTGTTGCGGTTGAGCGCGGTTTCCAGGCGCATTAACTGGCCGTGTTGCTGGCAATACAAGCCCAGCACCGGGCGATGTTCGAAATCCTGCAGGGCCAGCGGGCGCAGTTCGACGTTCTTTTCATCGTGCAGCACCCGCTCGGCCTGCTCGCGCTGCGCCGCCGGGATAAACGCCACCGACGGCTGATGCGGCAGCCGCACGCGACGCGGCCCGGCGTCGGTCGCCAGCCAGAACTCGACTTCAGTGCCCGCCGGGGTATCGCGCCAGTGCCGCGTCAGGACGAAGCCCTGCTGTAAATCCACCACGGCGGACCTCGAAAATTGATTCAGGGGGGCATTCTACGCTGCCCTCCCCACGCCTGCCGTTTCAGTTTGGAATGTTCTGTGGCGAGGGGATTTATTCCCGTTGGGTTGCGAAGCAGCCCCGGAATCAGGCGATCCGGTTCAACTGACTCAGCGCAATGGATGGTTTTGCGACTGCTGCGCAGCCGAACGGGGATAAATCCCCTCGCCACAAAGGTGGAAGTAATCCCGAAAGATGTGAGAAATGACGTTTTTTGCGTGCTATCTGCCGTTTTGCCACCTTGCCCTGCGCGTCAGGGTCTACGATGCTTGGATAACAACGACAACACCTGAGTAACCGCCATGAAAACCGTCGCCCAACTGCTCAAGCTCAAAGATCAGAAAAATCAGGAAGTGCACCAGATTCTGCCCCATCAATCGGTGTTCGAAGCATTGACGAAGATGGCCGAAAAGAACGTTGGCGCTTTGCTGGTGATGAAGGATGGCAAGGTCGAGGGCATCATCAGCGAGCGCGACTACGCTCGCAAGCTGATACTCAAGGGACGTTCGTCCGTGGGTACGCCGGTTAGCGAGATCATGGTGTCAGACGTGATCACCGTGGACACTCGCCAGACCGTCGATACTTGCCTGGGCATCATGTCCGACAAGCGCCTGCGCCACTTGCCGGTAGTAGAGGACGGCAAACTGATCGGTCTGTTGTCGATTGGCGACCTGGTCAAGGAAGCGATTGCCGAACAGGCCGAGCTGATCAAACAGCTCGAGCAATACATTCGCGGCGAGTGATCCCGTCCCCTGTAGGAGTGAGCCTGCTCGCGATAGCGGTATATCAGTTAAATATGCAGCGACTGACAAACAGCTATCGCGAGCAGGCTCACTCCTACATTTGATTCTTTGTGGTTCAGGCTGGCCAATGCCGGGCGAAGACCGGGGCCAGCACCGGGTGGCGGTCGATGCGCTGCAACCATGCGTAAAACCCGGGCCGGGTCTGGCGCAGATGTTCTCGGCTGCCGCCCCAGCGCGTCACCACCGCCGCCAGCACATCCAGGGCGCCCGGGGTTTCATCGTCCAGGTACAACTCTGCCGAGAACTGGTCGGCGAACACCTCCCAACTCCAATGCAATCGCTCGCGGGCACCGGCCATCAGGTTCTGCCGCGAAGCCTCGTCCGGCATCAGCAGCCAGCGCTCGGGATAATCGATCACGCCGATGGCCGCGTAGCAATTACTGACGATGTACGCCAGGCCACGAATGGCCTGATCGCGATCCGCAGCCTTGGCCGGCAACAGGCCGGATGCTGGAAACGTCAGCCCGAGGTGAATCAGGATCGCTGCGCTCTCGGTAATCACGCTGCCATCGGGCAGTTGCAGGGTCGGGATCTGTTTCAGTGGATTGAGTTGCGCCAATGCCTCGGCAGCTTCGGCACTGGCTTCGATATCGATGAAGCGATAAGCGATCTGGCACAGCTCCAGCGCCGCTTCGATGGCGGCTGCGCCTGAGTTGCGATGTCCGTAGAGCTGGTACATGACTCCCCCTTAATTTAGAACTGACCCTCGGCACAGAAGCACCCTCACTACAAAATCCCTTGGCATAGCGTAGATGGCCCAAGACTCGGCGAAGAAATATTCTGCCTTTGTATCCTCTTTGGCACGTTTTTCCCATGCACTTGCGACTTGCGAATTCATAACCTCGCAAAACAGCGCTTGCGGTGCCCATCCCGCACCAAGAGCAATCATCGAACGCTATCCGCGTTCTTGTAAGGTGCGACACCGAACCAAAAGTTCGAGTGTCCGAGCTGGCAACAAGGAGTTCACCGCGTGAATCTTCAATCGCTCTGCCGCATCACTGCCCACTTGCCTCTATCTGTTCAATGCCGGGTTCCTCACTGGAATCGCCATGGCACTCTTCGCCTCAACTTTATTACCTGAATCCAACAACCTGCATTGAGTTCGGCGATGTGTATCGCGCCGACGCAGTGTTATTTATTTTTTAAATAGTGCAACAGCAAGATTGTCGAACAATAACTTCAGCGATCTTGCTCTTGCACCAAAAGTGTTCCATCGACGCTAACTAACACCCAGATCAAACACTGATTTCATTTACACAAGAATAAGGAATATCGCCTGTGACCCGCTAAAACATTGACCCGCACCAAATCAGTCCGCCACGCACCATCAAATGCCTTGGCCGACCCGAGCGCAGTCGCTCTATTCCGCAGATAAGCGGGATACAGCGTTAGACCTGACTCGCCCCTGAAAAAGCCCCATGAACCGGGCTAGCGGAGAACATCGCGCCAATGAAAAAGCAGCCAGCGGATAAAACTTATATAAATGCGACACAGGTAACAGCAATGAAATACCAACGATACATTCGTGCCATATCTGGCACAGCGGTTGCTAAATGGAATACGACTACTTGATACAAGTGAACCCTGTAGGAGCTGCCGAAGGCTGCGATCTTTTGATTTGGCTTTAGAAATCAAGATCAAAAGATCGCAGCCTTCGGCAGCTCCTACAGGGGAAAAGAACAACAGCCATGGAATGGGTTACATGAAACGAAGTCGATACCACTAAGTCAGTAACTGTACGCAAGCCTTGTTAACCAGATAGTTCAACTATCGGCACGCGCGCACCCTGAAGAAAGTTGAATCAACCCACTCGAACATTACGCAAATGTTCGGATGGCACCTTATTGCCCTTCATCAACCCGAGGGAGCTTTAATGAACGATGCGGTAAAACACAGAAGCCTGCCCGGGCCGTTACGGGAAGCGCCGCTCCCGCCGGCTTCAGGCCGGCTGGCGTTTAAAGCCAATACCTCGCAACCCGGTGGTTTGAACAAGCAACAGATGGTGTTGCTGGTCGCGGTATCGGCGCTGATACACGGCGGCGCCTGGTGGTTTCTCCAGCAGTCCAGGACCGAGCCACTGCCGACGCCGCCGCAGATCCCGGAAATGACCGTCGAGCTGACCAGCCCGACGCCACCGGCACCGCCGACTCCGGAGCCACCGCCACCTCCTCCGCCACCGCCCGAACCCGAGCAACCGGTGGAGGACGAGGACGCGGTCAAACCGCCACCGAAACCGGTGGAGAAACCCAAGCCCATCGAAAAACCAAAACCGGTCGAGAAGCCGAAACCGGTGAAGAAAGTCGAGCCGCCGAAAGCCCCGGTCGCCCCCGCGCAACCGGCAGCGCCTGCTGCGCCGGCCACACCGAGTGCGCCACCGGCGCCTGCCGCCGCACCGGGCCCGGTGAAAGAGTCGGCGGCGATTTCCGGCCTCGCCAGCCTCGGCAATCCGCCACCGGAATACCCGTCACTGGCTCTGCGGCGCAGTTGGGAAGGCAGCGTGGTGCTACGCATTCAGGTGCTGGCCAACGGGCGTGCCGGTTCGGTGACGGTGACCAAGTCCAGCGGCAAACCGCAACTGGATGATGCCGCCGTCGCCGCCGTGAAGAACTGGAAGTTTATTCCGGCCAAGCGCGGGGACACCCCGATTGACGGCTTCGCCACCCAGACCATCGATTTCAAATTGCCGCAATAACCGAACGCTCAATCAACGCACAACCGAATAACGCAAGCGAGGTGTCACCATGAACGATTTGTCTTCGATGATTGTCCCCGGCGTGCTCTGGGGCCTGGTGCTGTTTTCCGTGCTCAGCTGGGCGATCCTGCTGGTCAAGTCGGCGCAATACCTGCGTCAGAAATCCCAGAACAAACAGTTCAGCAAAGCCTTCTGGGGCGCGCCGGACCTGCTCACCGCCGCCGAACACGCCAGCCAATATCCGGGCTCATTGGCGC
The DNA here is from genome assembly GCF_044744235.1 of Pseudomonas sp. NPDC087346. Classification (NCBI taxonomy): domain Bacteria; kingdom Pseudomonadati; phylum Pseudomonadota; class Gammaproteobacteria; order Pseudomonadales; family Pseudomonadaceae; genus Pseudomonas; species Pseudomonas sp. NPDC087346. The sequence continues at coordinate 176,277 of NZ_JBIUXX010000006.1, read as the reverse complement.
GGATCGCCAGCAGTGGTTTCGAGGCGTTGCAGGTAGAAGAATCGCCACGCACCACCCAGCAACTGGCGCACACCATCAACCGTTCGGATCGTCTGGAACGCAACCTGCGCCAACAAATCCAGAAGGAACGCCGCTCGCTGGAAAACGGTCAGGCGATCCTCGCCAGTATCGGCAGCACCGCGCCGTTCATAGGTTTGTTCGGTACTGTTTGGGGAATCATGGAAGCCCTGAAAAGCATCGGCGAAACCGGTTCGGCCAGCCTTGAAGCGGTCGCCGGCCCTATCGGTCACGCGCTGATCGCCACCGGCGTCGGTATCGCCGTCGCCGTGCCGGCAGTGCTGATTTACAACTTCTTCCTGCGTCGCCTGAAACTCGCCTCGGCCGACATGGATGACTTCGCCCACGATTTCGACGCCCTCGCCTCACGCAGTGCGTTTTCCGTCAGCCGTCAGGCCATCGCCAGCAAAACCACGGCCGCCGTGCGGGAGGCCAGCTGATGTCGTTCTCCACTCAAGACAGCGATGAAGTGCTCAGCGAAATGAACGTCACGCCGCTGGTCGACGTGATGCTCGTGCTGCTGGTGGTGTTCATCGTCACCGCGCCGTTGATGACCAATGCGATCAAAGTGAACCTGCCGAAAACCGATGCTGTTGCTCCCGCCGAAAAGAAAGACCCGGTAGTGGTCAGCGTCGATCAGGACGGCAAGTTCTATCTGGCCAAAACCGAAGTGGCCCCGGAGTCGCTGGAGGCCAGCCTCAAGGAGGTCAAGGCCAAAGACGCCGAAGTGCGCGTGCAATTGCAGGCCGACTCCGCCGTCAATTACGGCCAGGTGGCCAAAGCCATGGCGTCTATCGAACGCTCGGGCATCAGCAAGATTTCGGTGATGACCACCCACTGAGTGCGGTGTCGGGCGTGCGCTGAACAATCACACCCGACACCGCTTATCGAATCCCGTCGCAATCAGCCGACCGAAAAACGCCCTGCGTCTTCGGAGGGGATCGGCTTGCTTGAAGAAAGTGGTTTTTCGCGGCGCGGCACCACCGTGACCTGCGCAATCAGGGCTCACAAGGCCATTTCGATAACGTCTAACAAAGTCGGAAACAACCATGCTGATGAACACTCCACGCTTTACGCTCAAACCTTTGGTGGCCACGATTTCTCGTCACCGTTTTGTTCCGTTGTATCTGGTGGCCATGGGGATGGGCGCCGGGACTGTGCAAGCGGCCGAGGACGACAACGTTGCCGTCCCCGCTGCGGCGGCAGTCGTCGCGCCGACCACGCAACTGCAACGGGTGGAAGTGACGGGTTCGGCGATTCGCCGGGTCGATGCGGAAACCGCTGTGCCGATCACCATTCTCAAGGCCGATGAGCTGCGCAAACAAGGCGTGACCACCACCGCCGAACTGGTGCAGCGCATCACCGGCAGCCAGTCGATCAACAACAGCGCCGGCTCGGTCGGCTCGGCCACGGGCGGCGCGTCGTTCGCCGACATGCGCGGCATCGGCGCAAACAAGACGCTGGTGTTGCTCAACGGTCGACGCCTGGCCAACAACGCCTTGTCCGGGACCAACTCGGCAGGTGGCGCGGTCGATCTGAACATGATCCCGTTTGCCGCCATCGAGCGTGTGGAAGTGCTGCGCGACGGCGCATCGGCCCTGTACGGCACCGACGCCATCGGCGGCGTGATCAACTTCATCACCAAGAAATCCATGACCGACGGCCAGCTCACCCTCGGCGGCGAAACCCCGACTAACGCCGGTGGCGGCGCGACCAAAGACATGAGCGCCAGTTGGGGCTACGGCGATCTGGAGCAGGACCGCTTTAACGTGCTTGGCGTGTTCAACTACAACAAGCAGCAAAACCTCGACGCCAACGACCGCTCCTTCGCCCGCGATTACGAGCCCGGTCGCGGCCTCGATCAGACTTCCGGCACCGCGTTCCCCGGCAACTACAGCCAGAACGGCAACGCCACCAACCCATTGGCCAACAGCAATTGCAACGGGCCGAACCTGGTTGCCCGCGATGGCTTGTGCCGCTTCAGCACCCGCGAATACATCGACCTGATTCCGCAGACCGAGAAGACCTCGTTTTTCGGCAAGACCACCGGCAAACTGGCCGACGATCACAACGTCAATCTCGAATATTTCTGGTCGCGCAACAACAACGCCACCGCCATCGGCCCGGCGCCGCTGACCGGTTTGAGCCTTGATTCATCCTCGCCTTATTACCCAGGCAACGGCATCACCCCGGGGCCAACCGGGTTTGCCCTCGACCCGACGCAACCGGTCGATGTGAACTGGCGCGAAACCGCTGCCGGCCCGCGTGAATCGAAAGACCAGAACACCAGCCAGCGCTTTCTGTTGAGCTTCGACGGTCTGGTCGGCGGCTGGGATTACAACGTCGGCGCCTCGTACAACCAGAACAAAATCGTCTCCAGCGTCACCAGCGGTTATGTCAGCGATCAGGCGATGATCAACGGCCTGGCCAGCGGTTTGCTCAACCCGTTCGGCCCGCAATCTGCGGCCGGTCAGCAGTACATTGATGACGCTGCGTATCACGGCGCCTATTCCACCGCTGTCGGCCGGGTCGCCGGATTCGACGGGCGGATCAGCCGCGAGATCGGTGACTGGTTTGGCGCCGGCCCATCCGGTCTGGCGCTGGGCGGCGAGTATCGCAAAGAGAAATTCCATCAGGACTTCGAATCGTTTGCCGGCGACATCCAGAGCCTCGGTATCGACCCGGCCGGCAGCGTCGAGGGTGATCGCAGCGTGAAAGCCGCGTACGCCGAAATCAACGTGCCGGTGCTCGACAGCCTCGAACTGTCAGCCGCCGTACGTCACGACAAATACAGTGACTTCGGCAGCACCACCAACCCGAAATACTCGTTCCGTTATCAGCCACTAAAAGAGCTGGTGGTGCGTGGCGCGTACAGCGAAGGCTTCCGTGCGCCGTCGCTGTATGAGTTGTATTCGCCGCGCAGCATCACTTACACCCAGGGCTACTACAACGATCCGGTGCTGTGTACCGGCGGCGTGGTGCAACCGGGCGGCAACGGCGGGCGCGATTGCGGTCAGCAGTTCCTCAATCAGATTGGCGGCAACGAAAATCTCGCTCCGGAGAAGGCACGTAACGTGACCCTGGGCTTTGTCTATCAGCCGATCAGCAGCCTGTCGGTCGGTCTGGATTTCTGGTGGATTCACATCTCCAACCAGATCCAGCCGTTCCCGGAATCCACTGTGTTTGATCAGTCCGGCAGCTATCAGGATCGCTTCGTGCGCAATGCCGATGGCACGCTCAACTACATCGTCACCGGCAACGCCAACCTTGGCATCGTCGAGACCAACGGTGTCGACGTGTCGCTCGACTATCGCTTCCCGAATACGCCTTACGGTCAGTTCGGTCTGGGGCTGCAAGGCACTTATGTCGACAGCTATGACTTCCAGAGCACCATCAAGGGCCCGTTCACCGACAAGGTCGGAGACTTCGAGGGTGACGGGGTGATTTCCCGCTGGAAACACAACCTCACCGGCAGCTGGACCTTCGGTGCGGCACGGGCGGCACTGACCAACCGCTTCACCACTGGTTACAACGATTACGACCGCGACACGCACGCGACGGTGGCATCGTATTCGGTGTGGGATCTGTCGGCCGGCTACACCTTCGACAAGGTGCTGGATGTGGACGCGGGGATGAAAAACATGTTCGACCGCAACCCGCCCTTTACCAACCAGGCCTACAACTTCCAGAGCGGTTATGACCCACGCTACACCGACCCGCTGGGCCGTACGTTGTTTGCGCGCATGACGTATCACTTCTAACCCGCAACACCGTAATCCCTGTAGGAGTGAGTCTTGTGGCGAGGGGATTTATCCCCGTCCGGCTGCGCAGCAGTCCTAAACCATTGATCGCGGTCTGTCTGGTAATTCGCGGTTGCAGGTTTTGGGGGTGCTTCGCGCCCCAACGGGGATAAATCCCCTCGCCACACAGGCTCACTCCGACAGATTGAACCGTGATCTTTCAGGGCCTCAGGAGTGACTTCATGACTTTCATGCGCAACATGGCAGGCCTGCTGCTTGGCGGCGCGCTGCTGTGCAATGTGGCACCGGCGCTGGCCGTCGGCAGTTATGCGATGACGGTGTACGGCGAGGCGCCGAAATACCCGGCGGGTTTCGAGCATTTCGACTTCGTCAATCCCGACGCGCCCAAGGGTGGTTCGCTCAGCCGCGCGTCGATGGAGATCGGCCAGTACAACTACATCACGCCCTATGCCGACCAAGGCATCTCGGTGGTGCAGGTCAATGACTGGGTGTATTCGCCACTGGCGTTTCGCTCACTGGACGAGCCCTACACCGTCTACGGGCTGGTCGCCGAGAAAATGCAACGCGACCCCGAAGGCCTGTGGGTGCGCTTCACGTTGAATCCCAAGGCACGCTTCGCCGACGGCAAGCCGATCACCGCTGAAGACGTGCGCTACACCTTCAATCTGCTGATGACCAAGGGCAGCCTGAGTTATCGCCAGCAATACGCCGACGTGCAGGACGTGGTGATCGAAGGGCCGCGTCAGGTGCGTTTCACCTTCAAGAACAACCTCAACCGCACGCTGGCGCTGGATCTGGCGACGATGCGCGTGGTGCCCGAACACTGGTGGCAGACCCGCGACTTCGCCAACGGCGGCGGTTTCGAACCACCGCTGGGCAGCGGCCCGTATCGGGTGAGCAAGGTCGATGCCGGGCGCAGCATCAGTTTTGCGCGTGATCCGGATTGGTGGGGCAAAGACCTGCCGGTCAGTCGCGGCCTGTACAACTTCGACAGCCTGACCGTGAATTTCTACGGCGACACCGACGTCGCGAGGCAACTGCTGCAAGCCGCCGCGTTCGACTACAACCGCGAGTTTTCTTCGTCCGGTTACGTGGTCGGCTACGACAGCCCGGCACTGCGCGACGGCCGTTTGCAGCAATCGATTCTGGCCCCGGAAAAACCGACGGCTGCCCAGGGCTTTGTGTTCAACCTGCAAAACCCGGCGTTCAAGGATCGTCGCGTACGTCAGGCGATCAGCCTGTTGTGGGATTTCGAGTGGACCAACAAGCAGATGATGCGCGGCTTCTATGTACGCCAGAACAGCTACTGGCCGAAGAGCGAAATGGCCGCCACCGCCCTGCCCGATGCGGAGGAATTGAAGATCCTCGAACCCCTGCGCGGACAGATCCCGGACGAGGTGTTTACCGAGGTCTATCAGGCGCCGAAAACCGATGGCAGCGGCTACATCCGCGACAAGCAACTGCAAGCGCTGAAGCTGCTCGCCGAGGCAGGCTGGACGCCGCAAAACAATCGGCTGGTGAACGCTGACGGCGAACAATTGGAGTTCACTTTCCTCGACGGTCAGGGTGGTTTCGACCGCATGCTCCTGCCGTTCAAACGCACCCTCGCGCAGATCGGCATCACCCTCAATCTGCGGCGGATCGATTCGGCGCAATACGTCAACCGTCTCAACGCCCGGGACTACGACATGATCGTCACCAGTTTCCCGCGCAGTGGCGATCCGATCGTCTCGCCGGGGCGTGAGCTGTACAGCCTCTACGCCTCGCAAAGTGCCACGCAGATCGGCAGTTCGAATTCGATGGTGCTGGCCAATCCGGCGGTGGATCAATTGATCGACGGCCTGGTGCAGGCCAACACCCGCGACGCCATGGTGCATTACGCCCGCGCCCTCGACCGGGTGCTGCAATGGGGTTACTACATGATTCCCAACTACTACTCCAAAGGCACGCCGACGGTGTATCAAAACCGTTTCGGCATGCCCGCGCACCAGCCGCTGTACAACGAAGGGCTGGAAACCTGGTGGGAGGTGTCGGCCAAGCCGCTGACCCGCCAACAGATGAACGCCCAACTCGCGGGGGGCCAGTGACATGCTGCGCTATCTGAGTCGCCGCCTGCTGCTGATCATCCCGACGTTGCTGTGCATTCTGGTGGTCAATTTCCTCATCGTGCAGGCCGCACCGGGTGGCCCGGTGGAGCAAGCCATTGCCCGTCTGCAAGGCTTCGGCAACCACGGCATGGGCGGTGGCGGCGAAGTCGCGGCGATTGGCGGTGCCGGGCGCAGCAGCCGAGGTCTGGACCCGGCGCTGATCGAGGAAATCAAACACCACTACGGCTTCGACAAACCGATGCACGAACGCCTGTGGCTGATGCTGAAAAACTACGCGCAACTGGACCTGGGCTGCAGTTTCTTTCGCGGCGCCAAGGTCACTGACCTGATCGTGCAGAAACTGCCGGTGTCGCTGTCGCTCGGGTTATGGGCGACGCTGATCACTTACCTGATCTCGATCCCGCTGGGCATTCGCAAAGCGATCAAGAACGGCAGCGCCTTCGATGTCTGGAGCAGCACGGCGATCATCATCGGTTACGCGATGCCTGCATTTCTGTTCGCGATTCTGTTGATCGTGGTGTTTGCCGGTGGCAGCTACGTCAACTGGTTTCCGGTGCAGGGTCTGGTCTCGGACAACTTCGACAGCCTCAGCACATTGGGCAAGGTCGGCGACTACCTCTGGCATCTGGTGTTGCCGGTGACGGCGCTGGTGATCGGCGGTTTCGCCACGCTGACGATCCTCACCAAAAACAGTTTCCTCAACGAGATCAGCCGCCAGTACGTGATTACCGCACGGGCCAAGGGTCTGACCGAGCGCCGCGTGCTCTACGGCCATGTGTTTCGCAACGCCATGCTGTTGGTGGTGGCGGGCGTGCCGTCGGCGCTGATCGAAGTGTTTTTCGCCGGTTCGTTGTTGATCGAAACCATCTTCAACCTCGATGGCCTCGGGCGCATGAGCTACGAAGCGGCGGTATCACGCGACTACCCGGTGGTGTTCGGCGCGCTGTTTCTGTTCACCCTGTTCGGCTTGCTGATCAAGCTGATCGGCGACCTCTGCTACACCCTGCTCGACCCGCGCATCGACTTCTCGGCGAGGACTGCCTGATGTTCACTCTTTCCCCTCTGGGCCAGCGGCGCATCGCGCAATTCAAGGCCAATCGGCGTGGGCGCTGGTCGCTGTGGCTGTTCATCGGCCTGTGCCTGATCTGCCTCGGCGGCGAACTGATCGCCAACGACAAACCACTGGTGATCCGCTACCACGACGCCTTTTATTTCCCGATCCTCAGCGATTATCTGGAAACCGATTTCGGCGGCGAACTGCCGTTTCAGCCGGATTACGCCAGCGATTACGTGCACAAGCTGATCGAAGGCCAGGGCGGCTGGATGCTGTTTCCGCCGATCCCGTTCAGTTACGACACGGTCAATTACGACCTCACCGAACCGGCGCCAAGTCCGCCCTCGACCAGCAACTGGTTGGGCACCGACGATCAGGCGCGGGATGTGTTGGCGCGGGTGATTTTCGGCACGCGGATTTCGATTCTGTTTGCCTTGATCCTCACCGGCATCAGTGCGCTGGTCGGCATCGTCGCCGGTGCGTTGCAGGGTTACTACGGCGGCTGGGTCGATCTGCTCGGACAACGGGTGCTGGAGATTTGGTCGGGGTTGCCGGTGCTGTACCTGCTGATCATTTTGTCCGGTTTCGTCTCGCCGAGTTTCTGGTGGTTGCTGGGGATCATGGCGCTGTTTTCCTGGCTGGCGCTGGTCGATGTGGTGCGTGCCGAGTTCCTGCGTGGGCGCAATCTGGAATACGTCAAAGCGGCGCGGGCGCTGGGCCTGACAGATAACGAGCTGATGTGCCGCCACATCCTGCCCAACGCCATGACCTCCACCCTCACCTACCTGCCGTTCATTTTGACCGGCGCGATTGCCACCCTCACCGCACTGGATTTTCTCGGTTTCGGCATGCCTGCCGGCACCGCGTCACTGGGTGAGTTGATTGGCCAGGCCAAGCGCAATCTGCAAGCGCCGTGGCTGGGGCTGACGGCGTTTTTTGCCTTGGCGCTGATTCTTTCTTTGCTGGTTTTCATCGGTGAGGCTTGCCGTGATGCATTCGATCCCCGGAGCTGAAATGAACGACAACCTGATTGAAATTCGCGACCTGCGCGTGGCCTTCGCCGGGCAGCCAGTGGTGCATGGCTTGAACCTCGATATCCGCCGTGGCGAGTGCCTGGCGCTGGTCGGTGAATCGGGCTCGGGCAAGTCGGTGACGGCGCATTCGATCCTGCGTCTGCTGCCGGGTAAAACCGTCAGCAGCAGTGGCAGCATTCGCTACAACGGCGTGGAATTGCTGCATGCCAGCGAGCAACAGATGCGCGGCTTGCGCGGCAATCGCATCGCGATGATTTTCCAGGAGCCGATGACCTCGCTCAATCCGCTGCACACCGTGGAAAAACAGGTCAGCGAAGTGCTGGAAATCCACAAGGGCTTGAAGGGCCGCGCCGCCCGTGAACGTACGCTGGAACTGCTGGAGCTGGTGGGCATTCGCCAACCGTTACAGAGACTGAAAGCCTATCCCCACCAGCTCTCCGGTGGTCAGCGGCAACGAGTGATGATTGCGATGGCGCTGGCCAACGAACCGGAGTTGTTAATCGCCGATGAACCGACCACGGCGCTGGACGTAACAGTGCAGCAGAAGATTCTCGAACTGTTGATCGAGTTGCAGCAACGCCTCGGCATGTCACTGCTGCTGATCAGCCACGACCTCAATCTGGTGCGCAGGATCGCCCAGCGTGTGTGCGTGATGCGTCACGGCGAAATCGTCGAACAGGCAGATTGCGAAACGCTGTTTCGCGCACCGCAACACTCTTACAGCCGCTTGCTGATCGAGGCCGAACCGAGCGGCGCGCCGGTACCGAGTCTGTACGATCACAACCTGCTGGAAGTCGATGATCTGAAGGTCTGGTTTCCGTTGCCCAAGCCGATGTTCAGTCGGCAGCAGGAGTACATCAAAGCGGTCGATGGCGTCAGTTTCAGCCTGCAACGCGGCAAGACGCTGGGGATTGTCGGCGAGTCCGGTTCGGGCAAATCGACGTTGGGTCAGGCGATTCTGCGGTTGGTGGAATCCGAGGGCAGCATCCGTTTTGGCAACAAGCAATTGAGCCTGCTCAGCCAGCGCTTGATGCGGCCATTGAGGCGGCAGATTCAGGTGGTGTTTCAGGACCCGTTCGGCAGCCTCAGCCCACGGATGTCGGTGCAGCAAATCATCGCCGAAGGCTTGCTGACCCACGGCATCGGTACCGAGGCTGAGCGCGAGGCGGCGGTGATTCGTGTGCTCGAAGAGGTCGGGCTTGATCCGCAGAGTCGCCATCGTTATCCCCACGAGTTTTCCGGTGGCCAGCGCCAGCGCATCTCCATCGCCCGCGCATTGGTGCTGGAACCGGCGCTGATTCTGCTGGATGAACCGACCTCGGCGCTGGATCGCACGGTGCAGAAGCAGGTGGTGGAGTTGTTGCGGCAATTGCAGATCAAGCATGGGTTGACGTATTTGTTCATCAGCCATGATCTGGCGGTGGTGCATGCGCTGGCGCATGACTTGATGGTGATCAAGGATGGCAAAGTGGTGGAACAGGGCTCGTCGCGGGAGATATTTGCGGCGCCGCAGCACCCTTACACCCAGGAACTGCTGAAAGCCTCCAGCCTCAAGCCCGACGAAGAACCCTGTGGGAGCTGGCTTGCCAGCGATGGCGTCGCACCAGTCGACATTCATTTTTCTGACAAACCGCTATCGCTGGCAAGCCAGCTCCCACAGGTACCGCAGTGACTGAAAAATATTTTCCGGCCACTGCATCCAAAAGCCTCCGTCACGGGTAGTCCCTGTAACAGCCCCTTCTCGGCTGCCAGCGATTGACCCTTCTCGGAGAACACAACTGATGAACATCACCCAGCTGATTTGCCTCACCGGTTTGCTTGCAGCCACCTCGACCGTCTTCGCGCAAAGCGGCCTGCCCGACAGCATCAAAGTCCCGGACGGCCACAAGGTCGCGATGGAAACCACCGGGGTCGGCGAGATCACTTATGAGTGCCGCGACAAGCCCAATGCTGCCGGGCAGACCGAGTGGACGTTCGTCGGCCCGAAAGCGGTGCTCAATGATCGCAGCGGCAAACAAGTTGGCACCTACTTCGGCCCGCCGGCCACCTGGCAGGCCAAGGACGGTTCGAAAATCACCGGCACGCAACTGGCGGTCGCGCCGTCGAGTCCGGGCAATCTGCCGTATCAACTGGTCAAGGCCAATCCTGCCGAGGGTAAAGGCGCGATGAGCGGTGTGAGTTACATTCAGCGCGTGGCGCTCAAGGGCGGCGTGGCGCCGGGCAGTGAATGCACGGCGGCGAACAAGGGCAAGCAGGAAGTGGTGAAGTATCAGGCGGATTATATTTTCTGGGCCGCGAACTGACTTTTTACCAACAACACATAACCTGTAGGAGCTGCCGCAGGCTGCGATCTTTTGATCTTGTTTTTTAAATCAACATCAAAAGATCGCAGCCTTCGGCAGCTCCTACAGGGATTCATGTGATTTGCGGAATATGAGCTAGATTGCAGAGCATGTCCTTACCCGAAACCTTATTCGATTACGAAGCCCACCTCGCTGCCTGCGCTCGCGGCGAGCGTGCGGCCCTGCACCGTTTGTACGTGCAGGAAGGCCCGCGCCTGCTCGGCGTGGCCAAGCGACTGGTGCGTGACACGGCGCTGGCGGAGGATGTTGTTCATGACGCATTTATCAAGATCTGGAACGGTGCGGCAGGGTTTGACCCGGCACGCGGTTCAGCGCGTGGCTGGATGTTCAGCGTGACACGGCATCTGGCGTTGAACCTACTGCGCAATCATGGCCGCGAAACGCTGCTCGAAGAGGATCATCAAGTGCATTGGCAAGACGATGACGGCTTCGACGCGCAGGCGCATTCGGCGCGCATTCACCATTGTCTGGGGCAACTGGAGCCGCAGCGTCGGCTGTGCATTCTCCACGCCTATGTCGATGGCTACAGCCACGTACAAATTGCCACTCGCCTCGACACGCCGCTGGGCACCGTCAAAGCCTGGATCAAACGCAGCCTCAATGCGTTGCGGGAGTGCATGGGATGACCCTCGAATCGGCACAGGAACGCGATGAACTGGCCAGCGAATACGTGCTCGGCACCCTATCGCCTGATGAACGCGCCGCAGTACAACGGCGCCTGTCGAGTGAGCCCGAGTTACGGGCCGACGTGGATGCCTGGGAGCGGCGCCTGCTGGACCTGACTGACTTTGCCGGGTCGCATCAGCCATCAGCGCATTTGTGGCCGAGGATTGAGCGCAGTGTCGAACGACTGACGCCGACAGTAACGGCCCGAGCGGCAACATCCTGGTGGAATCTGCTGCCGCTGTGGCGAGGGCTGAGTGCTGCGGGTCTGGCGGCAACCTTGCTGCTGGGCTCAATCCTGCTGACACAGACCACGCCAAAACCGAGCTATCTGGTGGTGCTGGTTGCACCGCAAGACAAGGCGCCGGGCTGGGTGATTCAGGCCAGCAATACGCGGGAGATTCAGCTGATTCCGCTGGGTGTGGTCGAAGTGCCGGCGGACAAGGCGCTGGAGTTCTGGACCAAGGCGGATGGCTGGCAAGGGCCGGTGTCGCTGGGGCTGGTCAAGCCCGGGCAGGCGCTGTCGATCCCGCTGGACAAGCTACCGCCGCTGCAACCGAACCAGTTGTTTGAGCTGACACTGGAAGGCGCCAACGGCTCACCGATTGGCAAACCGACCGGGCCGATTCAGGCGATCGGCCGGGCGGTGAAGGTGCTTTAGCTGATAGGCCGTTGGCTAGTGACAGTAAATACCGAATCTGAGTTATCAAGTATCTGCTGAACGAGACTATCGAGACCAGGACAAGATTGACCCTCCATCTTTGCTACAATTGCGACTTTGTTCAACGTAACAATCTCCACACCTTTAAAAACCACTAACTCATCTCCCCCAACAACCCTCAGCACTAACTCATCAGTCTTTTCGTCATAACTTTCAAATATCCCTGAGATGCTTTTGGTACCGTCCAACCGATCACCGACCGTAACATCCGCGAGGATTGTTTTGATTTCATCGTTCATGTCAGTTTCCTCCTGATTTGAAACATCAGGCTAACTGGCAAAAACTAATCTAATAACTGTCAACTCTGACAGTCCGCTAGATTCTTTGGCACTAAAACCGGCATTTTAAATTCGAAGTTAATAAATGCGACTTCTTACTTCGCCATGCAGCGTTTGTATCGCTCATCGACTCGCTTGGCGAACCACGCCGTGGTCAGTTTGCGGGTAATTTTCGGGCTTTGCAGGACGATCCCCGGCAGCAGTGCGCGCGGTAATGTTTTGCCCTCGGCTTTCTCCGCCAATTCGAACACCCGTTGATAGAGTTTGGTCTCCTCGAACTCCAGGGTGTTGCCCTTCTCCAGTTGATCGCGAATGGTCGGGTTGCGCATGCCCAATGATTTACCGAGGGTGCGCACCGCCAGCTCCGTACTGCCGGGCATGATCGAGTCATAACGGATCACGTCGCCGTCCAGCGCCAATGGAATGCCCGAGGCGCGACTGACGGCGTTCTGGAACGCGGCGTTGCGGCTGGCGTACCAACCGGCGTTGAAATCGGCGAAACGGTACAACGGCTCACGATAGTTCACCGGGTAACCGAGCAAATGCGCGATGCCGAAATACATGCCGCCGCGACGACTGAACACTTCGTGGCGAATCGTATCTTTGACCGGGTACGGATAATCCTTGGCGTGCTTCTCGGCAAACTCGATGCTGACCTGCATCGGCCCGCCGGTGTGGACCGGGTTGAAACCGCCGAACAAGGTACGGCCCATCGGCACCATGCCGATGAAGTCATCGAAAATCGCGCTCAGCTCTTTCTCGCTACGCGCCGCGCTCAGGCGTTCGCTGTAGGTTTTGCCGGTGGGTGAACGCACGGCGAGCGCGCCGCTGACCAACAGGCTGGGGATGTGTACTTTGCCGGCACGACGGTCGATTTCGTCGCGGGCGATCTTGCCCAGGCCCGGCACGGTTGGATCGACCTGGAAGGTCGATTCCTGCTCGGTAACGGCCAGCACTGCGCAGAGGTTTTGGGTGGTCGGGCTGATTTTCTGCGCGGCGAACGCGGCATAGATATCCGTGGCCCAGCCTTGGCGGTCGCCGGCTTTTGCCGGCATCAGCCGGACTATTTCAGCCTTCACTTCGGCGGGCGCACGCGGCGCTGGTTCGTTATTGCGCTGGCCGGCGCAACCGGCCAACACCAGCAGTGCGGCGAGGCTGATCAGTAATCGAGGGGTGTGCATGGTGCTCCATCAAGTCCGTTGTGCCGGGTTCACCATAGGTCAATCCAATGGCGCAGACCAGAACTCCTAATAAGTGCCCCCCACACCACAATGGTTCAGTGGAATGCTCTGGATTAAAGCTTTGAGCACTGATGACAAATTGATTGCAAAACGTTACTGAGAAAACCTATCATTTGCACCTGGAGTCGCATTTGCGCAAGGAGTTCCCGCGCCGCCCTTAATTTTTCCCATTGGCCGCGCGCCTCCAGGAACCACCCATGCCCGCTCCAGCTCGACTCGGCGTCCCTTTTCGCCCGACGCTTCTCGCCCTGCTGTGCTCTCTGACCGTCACCGCCCACGCCGCCACCGAAAACGATGGCAAAGAGTTGGTGCTGGATAACGTCAACATCAACGCCCAGGCACCTGCGCCAGACGCCCTGCCCCCGGCTTACGCGGGTGGTCAGGTTTCACGCGGCGGCCAGTTGGGCGTGCTGGGCAATCAGGACATGATGGATGTGCCGTTCAGCGCGGCGTCCTACACCGAACAACTGATTCAGGATCAACAAGCCGAAAACGTCGCCGACGTGCTGCTCAATGATTCGTCGGTGCGCCAGGCTTCCGGTTTCTCCAATCAGGCGCAGATCTTCATGATCCGCGGCCTGCCGCTGACTGGCGACGACATTTCCTATAACGGTCTGTACGGCGTGCTGCCACGACAGATCATTTCTACCGACGCTCTGGAGCGCGTGGAAGTATTCAAAGGCCCGAACGCCTTTATCAACGGCGTGACCCCGACCGGTTCCGGCATCGGTGGCGGCGTCAATCTGCAGCCAAAACGCGCCGGCGACGTGCCGCTGCGCCGCTACACCACCGACATCAACAGCGAAGGCCGCATCGGACAGCACCTCGACCTCGGCCAGCGTTTCGGTGAAGACAACCGCTTCGGCGCACGGCTCAACTTGTCCCAGCGCGAAGGCGATACCGGCATCGATCACGAGAACCAGCGCTCGAAACTGTTCGCCATCGGCCTCGATTATCGCGGCGACGCACTGCGCATTTCCGGCGACTTCGCCTACCAGAAAGAACGCGTCAACGGTGGCCGCAACTCGGTCAACCTCGGCACCGCCACGCACATTCCGGACGCGCCATCGGCCGACACCAACTACGCGCCGAAGTGGGGCTACACCGATATCGAAGACACCTTCGGCATGATGCGCGCCGAATATGACCTGAACGAAAACTGGACGGCCTATGCCGCTGGCGGCGCCAAACATACCCGCGAAGTCGGTAACTACAACTCCACCACGCTGGTCGGCAATAACGGTGCATCGTTCACCACGGGCTCGTTCATTCCCCACGACGAAGACAACACCAGCGTCATGGCCGGCCTCAACGGCAAATTCAACACCGGCTCAGTCAGCCACAAGCTCAATTTCGGCCTGACCGGTATCTGGACCGAGCAACGCAGCGCCTATGACTTTGACCTGACCAAGTACGCCAACAACATCTACCACCCGGTAGAAACCCCAGCGCCGAACGGCAATTTCTCCGGCGGCGACCTCAGTGATCCGGGCATCACCGGCAAGACCTTCAACCGCAGCGTGGCACTTTCCGACACCCTCGGTTTCTTCGATGATCGCCTGCTGATCACCGCTGGCCTGCGCCGTCAACAACTGGTGGTGCAAGGCTACAACTACGCCAGTTATGGCAGCGGCAGCCGCAAGTCGAGCTACGACGAATCGATCACCACGCCGGTCTATGGCGTCGTGTTCAAGCCATGGGAGCACGTGTCGCTCTACGCCAACCATATCGAAGGCCTGGCGCAGGGTCCGACCTCGCCGACCAGCACTGGCGGCTTCCGCGTGACCAACGGCAACGAAGTCTACGCACCGGCCCGCTCCAAGCAGACCGAAGTCGGGGTGAAAGTCGACATGGGCACGTACGGCGCGAGCCTGGGTGTTTACCGCATCGAGCAGCCGAGCGACGGTTACTGTGAAATCAACAGCGCCACCACCTGCACCTACGTGCGTGAAGGCGAGCAGATCAACAAAGGCGTGGAAATGAACGTGTTCGGCGAGCCAATCAGCGGCCTGCGCCTGATCAGCGGCCTGACCTTGATGGACACCGAACTGAAGAACACCCTGAACGGCGCCAACGACGGCAACCGCGCCATCGGCGTTCCGACCTTCCAGTTCAACGCTGGCGCGGACTGGGACGTACCCGGCCTGCAAGGCGTAGCGCTGAATGCGCGGATGCTGCGTACCGGCGGCCAATATGCCGACGCGGCGAACAACCTCAGCCTGCCGACCTGGAACCGCTTCGACGCTGGCGCGCGTTATGCCTTCAAGGTCTCGGAGAAAGACGTGACCCTGCGTCTGGGTGTAGAGAACCTGGCAAACAAGAAGTATTGGGAATCGGCTCAGGGTGGTTATCTGACCCAGGGTGAACCGCGGGTGGCGAAGTTGTCGGGCACCATCGACTTCTAAACACAAAAGCCCAGCCAAAACAAAAAAGGCCCCACAGCTTCATCGCTGCGGGGCCTTTTTCCGTCTGGCAGGCCAACTGGCCGCCCTGCCCGTCTGATCCATACTTGCTGCACAGCAAATGGAGCACCGCCCATGAACCGCAGCGACGTACTGATCATCGGCGCCGGCCCCACCGGGCTGGTATTGGCCCTGTGGCTGAGCAAACTCGGGGTCCGCGCACGCATCATCGACAAGACCTCAGCCCCCGGCACCACGTCCCGGGCACTGGCGGTGCAGGCCCGTACGCTGGAGTTGTACCGGCAACTGGACCTGGCAGACGCCGTGGTGCGCAACGGCCACCGGGTGGCGGCGGCGAATTTCTGGGTCAAGGGCAAACCGGTCGCGCAGTTACCGCTGAACCGTATCGGCGAAGGTCTGACGCCTTATTCGTTTATCGAGATTTTCCCGCAGGACGAACACGAACGGCTGCTGATCGAGCGCCTCGAAGACTATGGCGTGGTGGTTGAGCGCAACACTGAACTGGAGAGTTTCGAACAAACCGCCGACGGCATTACCGCCCATTTGCGCCGACCCGATGGCGAGCAGGAAATCTGTCAGGCCTGCTATGTCGCTGGATGCGACGGCGCGCGTTCAGTGGTGCGTAAATCCCTCGATGCCGGTTTCCCCGGTGGCACTTACCAGCAGATTTTCTACGTTGCTGACGTCAAGGCCAGCGGCCCGGCGCTCAATGGCGAGTTGCATATCGATCTCGATGAAGCGGACTTTCTCGCGGTGTTCCCGCTGGCCGGCGAAGGCCGCGCAAGATTGATCGGCACCGTGCGCGACGAACGTGCGGAGCGCGCCGAAACCCTGGAGTTTTCCGATGTCAGCAGCCGCGCCATCGAACACTTGAACGTACACATCGAAGACGTGCATTGGTTCTCCACCTACCGCGTGCATCATCGCGTGGCCGAGCATTTTCGTCAGGGGCGGGCGTTTCTGCTCGGCGATGCGGCGCATGTGCACAGCCCCGCTGGCGGTCAGGGCATGAACACCGGCATCGGTGACTCAATCAATCTGGCGTGGAAACTCGCCGCCGTACTCAACGGTAGCGCGACGGCCAAACTGCTCGACAGCTATGAAACCGAACGCATCGCCTTCGCCCGGCGGCTGGTGTCCACCACC
This sequence comes from Pseudomonas sp. NPDC087346, assembly GCF_044744235.1. Lineage (NCBI taxonomy): Bacteria > Pseudomonadati > Pseudomonadota > Gammaproteobacteria > Pseudomonadales > Pseudomonadaceae > Pseudomonas > Pseudomonas sp. NPDC087346. Next base: position 159,428 of record NZ_JBIUXX010000006.1, on the reverse strand, counting down.
GATAAAGTCTTCAGTTTCGTCACCGCCGAAGGACGTATCGCCGACCTGCTGCGCATGCGTGTGGCACCGTTTCTGATCCCGAAAATGGCCTCGTTCGAGGCAAGCCGCGAGTTTCTGTTTCGCACGGTGTCGCAGGTGACCCTCAACTATCGCGGCATGCCGCTCAGCCAGGGCGTCGCCGGCCACGTCCACGGTGGTGACCGTTTGCCTTGGGCACATGATGGTGAGGGGGACAATTACGAGCCGCTACGCCAACCGTGCTGGCAGGTGCATGTGTACGGCGACACCAGCGACGAAATGATCGCCTGGTGTGTTGAACATCATTTGCCGCTGCACGTGTTCGACTGGCGTCCGGCGTTTGAAACGGCGGGTCTGGGCCGCAACGGTTTCTACCTGTTGCGCCCGGACACCTATGTGGCGATTGCCGACAGCAGCGCCGATCCGAAAGTGATTGAGCGCTACTTTCGCGATCATGGGATCAGGCCGTATTTCGAATTGTCCTGACACACCACAAAACCCTGTAGGAGTGAGCCTGCTCGCGATAGCGTTCGATCAATCAACATCGATGCCGACTGACATTACGCCATCGCGAGCAGGCTCACTCCTACATTTGGATCTCGGGTGTTGCTTAGATCCCGGCCAGAGCCAGATCCATCGCAAAGTAGGTGAAGATCAGATCCGCACCCGCCCGCTTGATCGCGCCGAGGCTTTCACGCACCACGCGATCTTCATCAATCGCCCCGGCCTGTGCGCCGAACTTGATCATCGCGTACTCGCCACTGACCTGATACGCCGACAGCGGCAGGTTCGAGGCCTGACGAATATCGCGGATGATGTCCAGGTACGCGCCGGCCGGTTTGACCATCAGCGCATCGGCACCTTCCTGCTCATCCAGCAACGATTCGCGCAGCGCTTCGCGGCGGTTCATCGGGTTCATCTGATAGCTTTTGCGATCGCCCTTGAGCGCGCTGCCACCGGCCTCGCGGAACGGGCCGTAGAGCGCCGAAGCGAACTTGGTCGAATAGGCCATGATCGGCGTCTGGGTGAACCCCGCCGCGTCCAGTGCCTTGCGAATCGCCTGCACCTGCCCGTCCATCGCCGCCGACGGCGCGATCACGTCGGCACCGGCATACGCAGCTGCCACGGCTTGTTTGCCGAGGTTGATCAGGGTCTGATCGTTATCGACTTCATGGTTGTGCATCACGCCGCAATGGCCGTGATCGGTGTACTCGCAGAAGCAGGTGTCGGACATCACGATCATCTCCGGCACGGCGTCCTTGGCGATCCGCGACATGCGCGAGACCAGACCGTCTTCACGCCAGGTATCGCTGCCGTTGCTATCCAGATGATGCGACACGCCAAAAGTCATCACCGACTTGATCCCGGCCCGGGCATAACGCTCGATCTCGCTGGCCAGTTTGCGCTCGGGAATACGCATCACACCGGGCATGCTTTTGATCGGCACGAAGTCGTCGATTTCTTCTTCGACGAAAATCGGCAGCACCAGATCATTGAGGGTGAATTCGGTTTCCTGGAACAGACTGCGCAGGCTCGCATTGCGGCGCAGACGGCGGGGACGTGCTTCGGGGAACTGACTGGACATGGGGTCTTTCCTGAAAAACGGCAGATGAGACGAAAGTCGTAGGGGGCGAAGCTTATGCCTTGCGGGGGATGGGGTACAAACCTGGATCAATCAAGAGTGCATTACCGGGGGTGTAATAATCTTTCTGTTCGCCCCAAAATCTGCGTTGAGGATACTTAGAGAGTCAATGTTCCGCTGATACACGTGACTACCGAGCCGCCGATCCAGATCTCATCGCCCACCCGCTCCACTTGAATCCGTCCGGCGCGGCCCATTGTAAGGCCCTGGCTGACCACATAAGCGTCCGGCGCCAAACCTTCAGCAAGCAACCACTGGGCAATTCCTGCGTTCAGGCTGCCGGTCGCCGGATCTTCCGGCATGCCGTCGCCGGGGATGAATGCGCGTACTTCGAACTGCGCATCAACGCCGTCGCGCTCGGGATTGCACGGTGCAATCACACCGACCGCCAAACCCGGCATCTGCGAATGATCGGGCTCCAGATTCAACACCTGTTGCCGATCGGCGAGCATGACCGCCAGCCAACCAGCGCCGTTGTCCACCCATTGCGCCCGGACAATGTCGCCCTGCGCCAAACCCAGCCCGCGCTGCACCCGGGCGAGCACATCAGCCTCCACCGGCCCGGTGCGCAGCAATGCCGGCGCCAGAAATGCCAACTCAGCGCCCTGACGCCTTATCCGCACCAGACCAACCCCGCACTCCTGAATGATTTCATCACCCTTGGGCTCCCCGCCCGCCTCCAGCCAGGCATGACAGGTGCCGAGGGTCGGGTGTCCGGCAAACGGCAACTCGTTCAGGGTGGTGAAGATCCGTACCCGGTAATCGGCGCGCGGGTCCTGCGGTTCCAGAATGAACGTGGTTTCGCTCAGATTGGTCCAGGCGGCAAACGCCGACATGCGTTCATCGCTCAACGAGTCGGCGCCGAACACGACTGCCAGTGGATTGCCCTTGAGCGCGACATGGCTGAAGACATCAACCTGTTTAAAGTCGAAGGAACGCATGCGAGGCCCTGTCATGAAGGAATGGTCAACCCACGCACCACCGCCGGCCGCGCCAGAAAACGCTCGAGCACCCGGGTGACGTTCGGGAAGTTGCTGATGCCCACCAGATCACCGGCCTCATAGAAGCCGATCAGGTTGCGCACCCACGGAAAGGTTGCGATGTCGGCGATGGTGTAGCGCTCGCCCATGATCCAGTCGCGTCCTTCGAGGCGGGTTTCGAGCACGTTGAGCAGGCGTTTGCTTTCGTCGACGTAACGGTCACGCGGACGCTTGTCTTCGTAGTCCTTGCCGGCAAATTTGTTGAAGAAACCGAGCTGGCCGAACATCGGGCCGATACCGCCCATCTGAAACATCAGCCACTGGATGGTCTCGTACCGCAGCGCGCCTTCCTGTGCCAGCAACTGGCCGCTCTTGTCGGCGAGGTAGATCAGGATCGCGCCGGACTCGAACAATGGCAGCGGCTGATCTTGCGGGCCATGGGGATCGAGGATCGCCGGGATCTTGTTGTTCGGGTTCAGCGACAGGAACTCCGGCGACAACTGATCGTTGGTGTCGAAGCCCACGCGGTGCGGCTCGTAAGGCAGGCCGACCTCTTCCAGCATGATCGACACTTTGACGCCGTTGGGCGTCGGCAAGGAGTAGAGCTGAATCCAGTCTGGGTACTGCGCCGGCCATTTCTGGGTAATCGGGAACGCGGACAGATCGGTCATGGGAAGCATCCAGTCACAAATTGAGGGTTGATCATAATGTAGCGCCGCTGCGGCTCCTACACGAACCGTAACATCCTGTGGTTAACCTGGGCTCCAGCCAGACAGGGTTGCCGTTAGGATCGAACCAAACGGGTCTGATGGCCTCAAAGGACCGTTGCAACGACATGGACAACACCCGGCGCTGGGAGCCCGCGGTGTAAGGGTTTGTCAGCCTTAACCGAAATTGCTGAAGAATCCCCTATTTCATGACGAACCTGATGAGTTTCGCCAAACGTTTCAAACATCGCGCCTACGTGGCCCTGCCCTCGCTGCTGGCGGTCAGTGCGTTGCTGCTGTCGCTGGAATCCAGCGAGAGCCGCGCCCAACCGGTGGACGGCACCCAGACGCTGGTGTTTCTGCGCCATGCGGAAAAACCCGAGGGCGGCCTCGGCCAGCTCAATTGCCAGGGCCTGAACCGCGCCATCGAGCTGTCGACCCTGTTGCCGGAAAAATTCGGCAAGGCCGATTATGTGTTTGCCGCCAACCCGACCCGCAATGTTGAAGAAGGCGAACTGGATAACTCGTACAGCTACATTCGACCGCTGATGACCATCAGTCCTGCGGCGATCAAGCTCGGTTTGCCGGTGAACATCGAGTTCTCGGCGAATGACACCAGCGATCTGGCGCATGAGCTGCTTGAAGACAAGTATCACAACTCGACCATCTACACCGCGTGGTCACATGGTTATCTGCCTGAGCTGATCAACAAGGTTGCCGGCAACGCCGTCGGCAAAAAACAGCACATCACGGATGACTGGGCAGGCAACGACTTTGACTCGTTGTATGTGCTGACCCTGACCTGGCACAACGGCAAGGCCAGTCTGCAGAGTCACAGCTATAAGCAGGGGCTGGATAACGGCAAGGTGACTTGCCCGACTTGAGTTTTTCGGCGCCTGTCATGACGCCATCGCTGGCAGGCCAGCTCCCACA
>NZ_JBIUXX010000006.1:119551-155051 GCF_044744235.1 Pseudomonas sp. NPDC087346 | reverse complement strand
CCAGGGTTTTGTGGTTGCCACCGTTTTGGGCGCTACACAAAACCTGTGGGCTTGCCCGACTTGAGCTGGGTGGCGGCTGGTTGGGCCTCATCGCTGGCAGGCCAGCTCCCACAGGGTTTTGTGGTTGACACCGTTTTGGGCACTACACGGAACCTTTGGACTTGCCCGACTTGAGCTGGGTGGCGGCTGGTTGGGCCTCATCGCTGGCAGGCCAGCTCCCACAGGGTTTTGTGGTTGCCACCGTTTTGGGCACTACACAAAACCTGTGGGCTTGCCCGACTTGAGCTGGGTGGCGGCTGGTTGGGCCTCATCGCTGGCAGGCCAGCTCCCACAGGGTTTTGTGGTTGCCACCGTTTTGGGCGCTACACAAAACCTGTGGGCTTGCCCGACTTGAGCTGGGTGGCGGCTGGTTGGGCCTCATCGCTGGGCAGGCCAGCTCCCACAGGGTTTTGTGGTTGCCACTGTTTTAGGCACTACACGGAACCTGTGGGAGCTGGCCTGCCAGCGATGGGGCCATGAACAACACCATCAAACCTGCTTGTTCACCCGCTCCCGCAGATACTCCAACACCGCTTCCCGCTCCCCGGCGAACTCGATCCGCCCGCCCTTTTTCTCGCGCTGAAATACATACATCGGATCGTAATACTCGCGCAGCAACACGCTGATCCAGTCCCGGAACAGCTCTACCGAACCGTTGCGCGCCTGCTCGGCCAGCGCTTCTTCCATCTGTAAAAACATCCGCTGATGACGCTCGCCGCCCAGCCGCCGCTGAATATTGTTCAGGCTCGCAATCAACCGTTCGGCATACAGCGCGAAGCCGTTCTCGCCATACATCGCGACGAACTCGGCGTGCAGGTCGACCACATAATCTTGCAGAATCCGCTCAACCCGATTGTCGAGGCTGTCTTCAAGCCAGACCATCGGTGCCACTTGCATTGCGCGGTAAAGTGGCAATGGCAAGGCGCAGCTGCCCACCACCCGGCTCTCATCTTCCAGCACAAACTGGTCGAATCCATCGGCACGTTTTTTCAGTACATCAACGGCCAGACGGTTTTCGAAATCGATGTTGGTCGGCTGGCCAGTGGCACGCTTGCCGAAACTCGATCCCCGGTGATTGGCATGACCTTCCAGATCCACGCCGTTTTTCAGTTGCACCAACACTTCGGTCTTACCGATACCGGTCATACCGCCGAGCAGGACAAAATCGCAATCGGCCACTGCCTGATCGACCGTATCGAGCAGAAAGGTCCGCATGGCCTTGTAGCCACCGCCAACACGAGGGTAATCGATACCGCCCTGTTCCTTGATCCATTGCTGAACGATCTGTGAACGCAGCCCGCCCCGGAAACAATACAGATAGCCGTCCGGATGGGCGCGTGCAAACTCGACCCAGCCCTGAATGCGTTGTTCCCTGACCTCGGCGGACACTAGCCGCTCACCCAGGGCAATTGCCGCTTGCTGTCCGTGCTGCTTGTAGCAGGTGCCGACCTGCTCGCGTTCGTGATCATTCATCAGCGGCAGATTGACTACCCCTGGAAACGCCCCATGCGCAAACTCAATCGGCGCACGGGCATCCATCATCGGCCGGTCGTTGAGGAAAATGTCGCGGTAATCAGTGCAGTCGCGGGGCATCAAATCACCTCGACTGCGTGTGTCTGTCGCTCAACCAGTTCGCCGATTGGCTCAAGGTTGAGACCCAGTTCCGTGGCCATGGCGAGGAATTCGGCGTTGCCTTCAGGGGTTACGGCAATCAACAGGCCACCGCTGGTTTGCGGATCGCAGAGCACGCGTTTGTGCAGTTCTTGCAAACGTCCGAGCTTGCTCGAATAGCTGTCGAAGTTGCGCAAGGTGCCGCCGGGCAAGCAGCCTTGTTCAAGGTAATACTCGATGCTGTCCAGACGTGGCACGCGGTCGTAGGCGATGCGTGCGGTCAGTTGGCTGCCATCGGCCATTTCCACCAGATGGCCGAGCAGACCGAAACCGGTGACGTCGGTCATCGCGGTGACCCCGGACAATTTGCCGAAGCGGCTGCCGGGTTTGTTCAGCGTACACATCCAGTCGCGGGCCACGCCGACGTCGTCGGGGCGCAACTTGCCCTTCTTCTCGGCGGTGGTGAGGATGCCGATACCCAGGGGTTTGGTCAGGTACAGCAGGCAACCTGCGGTGGCGGTGTCGTTGCGCTTCATGTGGCGCTTCTCCACCAGACCGGTGACCGCCAGGCCGAAAATCGGCTCCGGCGCATCGATGGAGTGGCCGCCCGCCAGAGGAATCCCAGCCTCGTCGCACACCGCCCGACCGCCGCGAATCACTTCGCGCGCCACTTCCGGCGCCAGCACATTCACCGGCCAGCCGAGGATCGCAATCGCCATCAGCGGATCGCCGCCCATGGCGTAGATGTCGCTGATCGCATTGGTCGCGGCGATGCGCCCGAAGTCGAACGGGTCATCGACAATCGGCATGAAGAAGTCAGTGGTCGAGACCACACCACGCTCGGCGTCGATTTCATACACTGCCGCGTCATCACGCGAGGCGTTGCCGACCCACAGTTTCGGGTCGAGGTTCTGCGCGCCGCTGCCGGCCAGAATCACTTCCAGCACTTGCGGGGAAATCTTGCAGCCGCAACCGGCGCCATGGCTGTATTGGGTCAGACGAATCGGTTCGCTCATGGGGAAGTCTCTGGCAGGGAATGGGCGGATTCTAGCAGAGGGGGTTTGGGGGTGGATGCTTTGGGATGACTGGTTCGGGATTGATGATGTCTGTGCTGGCGCTTTCGCGAGCAGGCTCGCTCCTACAGGGGGTCGTGGGTGAACACATCCCTCATCACGAAACACCCTGCCTTCAGCGCAAAAAAAAACCGCCCTTTCGGGCGGTCAAGGTGCTTCGACCATGATCAGAAGCTTTGGCTGAAGCTGATGGTCATGGCGCTGTCGTTGTTGTCGCTCGACACTTGTCCCGAGTAACCAATGCCCAGTTTGCCGGTCGGGGTGACCTGGAAGTCCACGCCTGCCTCAACCAACGCACTGTCCTTGGCAATCGGCACGCCTTGGGTGCTGAACGACGCGCCGCCGTCGATGAAGGTCAGATCGGCATCCGGTTTGGTGTCGCCGTAGGCATGGCGCCATGCGAGAGCGAAACGCGGGGTGAGTTGGCTGCCGTTGGCCAGGGTCACCAGTTTGCCGACGCGTACACCGAGGGACGAGTAAGTGATGTCCTGATCGGCGTCGGCCTTCAAGCGCCCCACTCCACCTTTTTCCTTGGCGGTGTCACTGTCGTAGTTGACGTAGGCCAGACCGGCGAACGGTTCAATGGCAATGCCCGCTGCGTTGATCGCATAACCCACTTCACCGAACACCTGAGCGCTGCGTGCATCGTAGTCAGCCTTCAGACGGTCGTTGTAAGTGCCGACGCTGACATCGCGTTTGGTCTCGATGCTGTGCCAGCTGTAAGCCGCGCCGAGGCGCACTGCCAGTGCATCGAACTGCGAATTGAGGTAGCCAGCCAAATGGTAGCTGTCGACCTTGGCGTCAGAGTTGCGATCATGCTCGTTGAGGTTGCTGCGGGTGTAGCCAGCGGCCATCCCGGCACGCCAGTTGTCATCGAGCGCCTTGTCAGTACCGAGCATGAAGCCGCCGAGGCTGCGATCGACTTTCGCCGTGTTGCTGTCGCCGCCCATATCGCCCCACGCGCCGAGCGCACGAACCCAGCCGACCATTTCGCCGTGGCAGCCATTGCTGCTCAGTTGCGTGTCACTTGGCGCCAGCGCTTTGCGTGGATCATCCGCTGCGCTGCACGAAGGCTGGCGCATGCGGTCGTTGACCGCCTCGCGGATGAAGCGCGAATCCTCAAGCATGGCGCTCGCGGTGCTGGCGTGGATTTCCCCGGAGAGGCTATCGAAGGCGTTGCGCGCCCCGGCCACGCTGAGGTTGACGATCTGGCTCTGCAACGCCGCACCCGCCGCACCGTTGTTCGACAATGCCGTCGCAGTGCCGCGCTGGTTGCCGGTGGCAGCGACATCGGCAAACGAATTGCCGTTGCGGCTGACTGCCAGGGTGACTGCGTCAGGACCGTAGCTCAGCGCGGTGTTGAGGAACGCATACTGCGGCAGATCGGTGCTGCTGAAGGTGCCGGTCACGCCACCGCCCGCCGTGATCAGCGAGTACGTGGTGTTAGTGGTGAACGGCGCCAGGCTGTTGACTTGCAAGCCACCGCCAAGCGTCGCGGTGCCACCGACTGCCAACGGTGTGGCGGTCGGCGAACTGACGGTCAACGCCAGTACACCGGTCGCTGCGTTGGTCAGGTTGCCGGCCACACTCAGCGTGCCGTCGGCCCCGCCGGAGGCAACCACACCATTGTTGACGATCGAACCGACGCTGCCATTACCGCTGAGGCCAGCGCCATTGGCGACGGTCACCTGCCCGGCCAACGATGCACGAGCGGCGCGGCTGCCGACTTGCAGTACGCCTTGATCCACCGAAACAGTGCCGCTGAAGGGTTGATTGCCGGTGACGAACAAGCGCGCGAGACCACGTTTGGCCAGCGCACCGGTGCCGCTCAGCACACCATTGAACTGGCCATCAGTGTTCTGCTGGAACACCAGTGTCGCGTTGTCAGTGATGTTGCCTTGCAGGCTGGTGGTGTTACCGATCAACGTACCGCCGCTGACCGTGGTGCCACCGCTGTAGGTGTTGGCGCCGCTCAGAATCAGGGTGCCGGAGTCGAGTTTTTCGATACCGCCAGCGCCCACCAGCGGCGCGGAGATTTCCGCGCTGCCACCGGCATTCACCCGTACCGGCGCCAGGCTGCCATCCGGACCATTGACCGGCGTCAGGCTGCCGCCCGCACCCGGTACCACGCTGTAGCCACCGACAAGGAATTGCAGACCGGTGAAGTTCTGATTGCCCTGCACGGTTACGGTGCCGCTCTGTCCGCCAAATACCGCGAACTGACCGTTCGAAGCCAAGGCCTGAGTACCGGTCGGATCAGTCCAGTTAGTGCTCGGCCCCCACACACCGCTGCCGCCGCCGATGCTGCCGTCCGGATTGACGGTGCCGCCATTCCAGAACTGCACCTCACCCGGCGTGCCTTGCACCAGCAGGTTGACCTGATTGGCGATAGCGGTTTGCAGAGTCAGGTTAGCCGCCGCGACCGGCAGGCTGCCGTAGACCAGACCGTTGTCGGTCAGGCTGCCGCCGTAGCGGAACAGTTGATAAACGCCAGTGCCAAAACCGCCGGCGTTGGCGATGTTCAGCGTACCGTCGAGGGTCAGGTTGCCAGCCACGTTGACCACCGTGGTGGAACTGGACGCCGAGCCGAGGCTGAAGTCCAGATTGGTCCCCGACGACAACACCAACGAACCAACCGACAACGGTGTCGCCGTGCCGCCACCGACCAGCGTTGCACCGCTGGCCAATTGCACCGCGCCACCAAGCTGACCGCTGCCACCGATTGTCGCGCCGCTGGCGACGTTGACGTTGGCGCTGTTGAGCACGCCGTTGACGGTCAAGCCACCGGCCTGCACCGAAGTGTTGCCGGTGAAGGTGTTGTTGCCAGTCAGCAGCAGTTGGCCGGTGCCGGTTTTGTTCAACGCACCGGCACCAGTGAGGTTGCCGCTGTAAGTACCGTCAGCGTTCTGCGCGAAGGTCAATGCCGCGTTGTTGACGATTGCGCCTTGCAGACTGCTGGTGTCGCCGCTGGTGCTGCCGCCGTTCAGTGTGGTGCCGCCGCTGTAGGTATTGGCACCGCTGAGGACCAGACTGCCACTGCCGTTTTTCACCAGACTGCCGGTGCCGGTTACCGCACCGATCAGCGTGGTGTTCTGGTTGCCGGCCAGGGTCAGTTGCGAACCCAGGTTGATCGCGTTGGCCAGTTGCAGCGCAGAGGTGCTGTCGAGTGTCGAGTTGCCGGTCACACTCAACGCGCCGCTGCTGATCGCGCTGTTGTTACCGAGGATCAGCGAACCACCGTTGAGTTGAGTGCCGCCGCTGTAGGTGTTGCTGCCATTGAGGGTCAGGCTTGATGCGCCAGTCTTGATCAGACTGCCTGCGCCGCTGACGACGCCACCAAGGGTCAAGGCGTTGCTGCCAGCGACGGTCAACCCGCCGTTAAGCACCACGGCGTTGCCGAGGGTGATGGCGGCGTTGCTGTCGAGCGCGGTGCCATCGGCGGCCGTCAGTACACCCGTGCCGAGTGCGGCGTTGTTGCCGACCACGATCTTGCCGCCGTTAAGCGCTGTGCCGCCGGTGTAACCGTTGGCCGCGTTGAGCACCAGTGTGCCGGTGTCATATTTACCGAGTGTGCCGGCGCCGTTGAGCGCTACACCGATGGTCGCGGTGGCGTTCGGATCGACCCGAATCGTCGCGTTACCCAGAGAACCGTTGACCAGATTCAGCGAACCGGCCGTGCCGTTCTGCAGGCTGTAGCCATCGGTGACGAACTGCAAACCGGTGACGGTTTGCGCACCATTGACGGTGACGGTGCCCGCCGCGCCCTGGAACACCGCAAAGTTGTTGGTCCACGCCTGATTGGTGGTGCCGTTGACGTCGGTCCAGTTGGTGGTGCCGGTTCCCCAGGTGCCGCTGCCGCCATCCACTGAACCGTTGGCGATCAGTTGATTACCGTCCCAGAACTGCACGGTGACGCCAGGCGCCGTGACCAGCAGATTGAGCTGATTGGCGACCGCCGTTTGCAGTTGCAGATCGCCCGGGGTCACGCTGCCCGGCACGCCGCCGATCAGCATGCCGTTATCGGTGAGGCCGCCGGTGTAGTTGATCAGGCGATAGACACCGCTGCCGAAGCCGCCGATGTCACTGACATTGAGGGTGCCGTCGAGGGTCAGGTTGCCGCCGACATTCACCAGTGCATTGCCGCCACCGGAGACTGGCGTGCCCAGGCCCACATCGAAGTTGGAGTTGGTATTGAACACCAGCGAACTCACCGACAAGGTGCTGCCGGTGGTGCCGGCCAGATGACCGCCATCCGCCACGGTCACCGCACCGGTCAAGGTGCCGCTGCCACCGAGAGTGCCGCCATTGTTGACCTGCACATTGCCGCTGGCCAACGAGCCGTTGACCTGCAAGGTGCCGGCATTGACGTTGGTGTCACCGGTCAGATTGCTGATCCCGGTCAAGGTCAAGGCGCCGGTGCCGAGTTTGGTCAGCCCGCCGTCGCCGCTGAGAATGCCGTCAAAGGTGCTGTTCAGGTTGCCGCCGCCGATGCTCAGCGTGGTGCCGCTGCCAAGGTTCGCAGTGCCGGTGCCGGTGAGGCTGCCGACGCTGCCGGTAGCACCGAGGTTAAGCGTCGCGCCACCACCGAGATTGACCGTGGCGTTGTTGCCCAGTGCCGCATTGCTCAGGGTGGTCAGGCTGCCGGCGAGTACATCAAAGGTACCGCTGAAGGTATTGCTGCCGCTCAGCGTCAGGTCGGCCAGGCCGTTTTTGCTCAGCGTGCCAGTGCCGGCGATGATCCCGCCGAGGGTCATATTGTTGTTGCCCAGCAGATTGAGGTTGGCATTGACATTGACGTTGTTGGCCAGCACCAGCGGCGCAGTGCTGTCGAGGCTCGAAGCGCCAGCCACGGTCAGCGCGCCGATTCCGAGTGATCCGCCAGTGCCAAGGGTCAGGGTGCCTGCGTTGAGCGTGGTGCCGCCGCTGTAGGTGTTGATGCCGCCGAGCGTCAGATTCGACGCGCCATTCTTGATCAGCCCGCCAGCACCGCTGACGACGCCAGCGAGGGTCAGATCGTTGCTGCCGGTGTTGCTCAGATTGGCATTGAGTACCACGTTGTTGCCCAGACTCACCGCGCTGTTGCTGTCCAGCGCCGAGGCGCCGCCGACGGTCAAATTACCCAGACCGAGTGCCGAATTGCTGCCAGCGATCAGCGTACCGGCGGTCAACGTGGTGCCGCCGAGGAAGTTGTTGTTGCCGCTCAAAGTCAGGTTGGACGCGCCGTTTTTGGTCAGACTGCCCGCGCCGTTAACGGTCCCGGCAAGGGTCAGATCGGCGTTGCCGCCAATGGCGAGATTGCCGGCCAGATTCACCGCGTTGTTCACCGAGACTGCGCTGCTGGCATCCAGCGTAGTGCCGCCGGCCGCGTTCAAGATGCCGGAGCCCAGCGCCGAGTTCGACGCCAGAATCAGTGCGCCAGCATTCAGCGCTACCGGGCCGAGGAAGGCGTTATTGCCACCCAGGGTCAGGCTCGCTGCGCCGGTCTTGATCAGGCCACCCGTGCCGCCAATCACCCCGTTCAGAGTCAGCGCATTGCTGCCGACCACGGTGAGGTTGCCGTTGAGTGTCGCCGCGTTGGCCAGCGTCACCGCCGCGTTACTGTCCAGTTGCGTGCCGGCATTGGCAGTCAGTGTGCCGCTGCCCAGTGCGGTGTTGCTGCCGACGACAATTTTGCCGCCATCCAGTTGCGTGCCGCCGCTGTAGGTGTTGGCGCCGTTGAGTACCAGCGTACCGCTGTCGAGTTTGTTGAGAATGCCGCTGCCATCGATGCTCACGCCGATGGTGCCCGTCACATTCTGATCGACCCGCACGGCGGTGGTGCCGCCCGTACCGTTGACCGCTGTCAGTTGCCCCGCCGTGCCATTCACCAGGTTGTAGCCGTCGGTGATGAACTGCAGGCCAGTGAACAGTTGCGTGCCGTTAACCGAGACCGTACCCGCCGTGCCCTGGAACACCGCGAAGTCGCTGGCCCATGGCTGATTGACCAGACCGTTGGCGTCGGTCCAGTTGGTGCCGACGGCATTCCACGTCCCCGTGCCGCCATCGACCACGCCGTTGGCAATGGTCTGGCTGCCATCCCAGTAACGAATGTTGGAGTTCGGCGCCGACACTTGAATGTTGATCTGGTTGGCAACACCGGTTTGCACCACCAGATCACCGAGGGCATAACCCACCGGCACGCTGGCGACGTCCAGGCCCAAATCAGTCAGGGCGCCGGTGTAGTTGAACAAGCGATACACACCGACACCGAAGCCACCGGCATCCGTGACGTTGAGGTTGCCGTTGAGGGTCACGTTGCCGCCGATGTTCATCAGTGAACTGGTCGACGGCGTTGCAAGACTGACATCGACGTTGCTGCCGGCAGCGAGGGTCAGCGCACTCGCCGACAGGGTATTGCCCGAAGACAGTGCCAGATGCCCGCCGCTGTTGACGTTGACGGTACCGAGCGCCGAACCGGTACCCGTGAGGGTACCGCCAGTGTTGACATTGACCTGCGCACTGGCCAGCGAGCCGCTCAGATCCACAGTACCGCCGTTGATCGCGGTGTTACCGGTGATGCCGCTGACCCCGGTCAGGCTCAGCGTGCCGGTGCCGACCTTGACCAGGCCGCCGCTACCACTCAGATCGCCATCAAACGTGCTGGTGCTGTTGGTGCCGCCGACGGTCAGCGTATTGCTGCCGGTGAGTTGCACGCTGCCGCTGCCGGTCAATGCGGCAAGGCTGGCATCACTGCCGAGATTGAGCCCGGCGCCGGCGCTGATATCGACGCCGGAAGTATTACCCAGCGCGTTGGCGTTGAGGGTGGTGACGCTGCCGGAAACGATATTCAGCGCACCGGTAAAAGTGTTGTTGCCGACCAGGGCCAGATCCGACAGACCGTTTTTAGTCAGGCTGCCGGCACCATCGATGATGCCGTTGAGGCTCAGGTCGTTATTGCCAGCCACCGTCAGCCCGGCGTTCAGGGTGACCGCGTTGCCGATACCGAACGACAGGCTGTTATCCAGCGTCGCGGCGCCGCCGACAGTCAATGCGCCACTGCCCAGACCGTTGGCATTGCCGAGAGTCAGCGTACCGGCGTTCAGTGTGGTGCCGCCGCTGAAGGTGTTGTTGCCGTTGAGCGTCAGGTTGGCCGCGCCATTCTTGATCAACTGGCTGGTGCCGCTGATTACGCCGCCAAGGCCCAGATTCTGAGTGCCGCCGACGGTCAATGCAGCGTTGAGCGCGACGTTGTTGCCCAGGTTGACCAGTGGCGAGTTGCTGTCCAGAGTCGCCGCGCCGCCGACGGTCAGTGCACCGCTGCCCAGCGCCGAACTGTTACCGACAGTCAGGGTGCCGGCGTTCAGGGTCGTGCCGCCGAGGAAGTTGTTGGCTGCGTTGAGAATCAGGTTGGCCGCACCATTCTTCACCAGACTGCCAGCGCCGCTGACAAGTCCGGTCAGGGTCAGGTTGGCGCTACCGCCGATATTCAATGCCCCCGCCAGCGCCACGGCGTTGTTCAAACTGACTGCGGTGTTAGCGTCCAGCGTGGTGTTGGCCGCTGCGTTCAACGTACCCGCGCCCAGTGCGGTGTTGCTGCCGACTGTCAGTTTGCCGGTGTTCAGCGCCGTGTTGCCGAAATAGGTGTTGGCGCCGTTGAGCGTCAGGTCGGCAGCGCCGTTTTTGACCAGTCCACCGATACCGGCCACCACACCACCCAGGGTTAGCGCATTGCTACCGCCAAGAGTCAGGGTGCCGCCGAGGTTGACGTTATTGGCGAGGGTCGCAGCGGTGTTGGCATCCAGTGTGGTGCCGTTCGCCGCATTCAGTGAGCCAGTGCCCAGCGCGGTGTTGGAACCGACGATCAGCGATCCGGCATTCAACGCAGTCGTACCGGTGTAAGTGTTGTTGCCGTTGAGCGTCAGGCTTGATGCGCCGGTCTTGATCAAACCGTTGGCACCGCTGATGACTCCGCCGAGGGTCAGCGCGTTGGCGCCGCCAGCGGTCAGGTTGGCATTGAGAATAACGTTGTTGTTCAGAGTGACGGCGGAGCTGCTGTTGAGGGTACCCGCGCCTTCCACTGTCAAGGCACCAGTGCCCAGTGCTGCGCCGTTGCCGACGGTCAGGCTACCGGCATTCAGTGTGGTGCCGCCGCTGTAAGTGTTGGTCCCGTTGAGCGTGAGATTGGCGACGCCGTTCTTGACCAGTTGGCTGGTGCCGCTGATCACGCCGCCGAGGGTCAGAGCGCTGCTGCCGCCGATCCCCAGACTGTTGTTGAGAATGACGCTGTTGTTCAGCGTCACCGCCGCATTGCTGTCG
Organism: Pseudomonas sp. NPDC087346; assembly: GCF_044744235.1. Classification (NCBI taxonomy): domain Bacteria; kingdom Pseudomonadati; phylum Pseudomonadota; class Gammaproteobacteria; order Pseudomonadales; family Pseudomonadaceae; genus Pseudomonas; species Pseudomonas sp. NPDC087346. The sequence continues at coordinate 144,033 of NZ_JBIUXX010000006.1, read as the reverse complement.
AGGGTCGCCACTCCGCCAACGGTGATATTGCCGCTGCCGAGCGCAGCATTGGCGCCCGCCGTAATGGTACCGGCGTTGAGCGTGACGCCACCGAGGAAGGTATTGGCGCCATTGAGAATCAGGTTGGCCGCGCCGTTTTTGGTCAGGCCGCCACTGCCGCTGACCACCCCACCAAGGGTCAGATTAGCGCTGCCGCCGATGTTCAGATTACCGCCGAGCGAGACTGCGTTGGTCAGCGCTGCCGCAGTGCTGGCGTCAAGCGTGGTACCGGCCGCCGTCGTCAATGCGCCAGTGCCCAGCGCGGTGTTGGAACCGACGATCAGCGTCCCGGCGTTGAGCGCGGTGCCGCCCGAATAGGTGTTGTTGCCGCTGAGGGTCAGGTTCGCGGTGCCATTCTTGATCAGATTGCCGGCGCCGCTGACGATGCCGCTCAGGCCCAGCGCCTGAGTGCCGCCAATGGTCAGATCCGCCGCCAGCACGACGGCGTTGGCCAGGGTCACCGCAGTGGTCGCATCCAGCGTGGTACCCGTCGCCGCGTTCAATGCGCCGGTCCCGAGTGCAGTGTTGCTGCCGACGAACAGGCTGCCGGCGCTTAGTGTGGTGGTACCGCTGTTGGTGTTGTTGCCGGTCAGGGTCAGGCTGGCGCTGCCGGTTTTGGTGATGCCGCCAGTGCCAGACAACACGCCGCCGAGCGTCAGGCCATTGCTGCCGAGGACGTTGAGGGCGCCGGTCATCGCGATGTTGTTCGCGAGCGTTACGTTGGCGGTGCTATCGAGACTGGTGCCGGCGGCGGTAGTCAGCGCCCCGCTGCCCAGCGAGTTGTTATTGGTCACCAGCAGGCTGCCGGCACTCAGTGTGGTGGCGCCGGTATAACCGGTGTTGGCACCGCTGAGGGTCAGGCTGCCCGCGCCGGTTTTGGTGATGCCACCGCTGCCGGTGATCAGCCCCCCGAGGGTCAAACCGCCGCTGCCGGTGGCGGTCATCGTGGCGCCCAGCGTGATCGCATTGTTCAGGCTGATGGTGCCCGGTGCCGACAGGCTGGTCGCGCCCGTGAAGTTGATACTGCCCGCGCTGAACGCCTGACTGTTGCCCACTTGCACCGTGCCGCCATTGAGCGTGGTGTTGCCCAGATAGGTGTTGGCCGCAGTGAGGCTCAACTGGCCGGCGCCGACCTTGGTCAGGCCACCGCTGCCGGAAATCACCCCGCTCAGGGTCGTGGCATTGGTGCCCTGCACTGCCAGGCCGCCGGCACCGAGGGAGATCAGGTTAGCGATGTTCAAACCGGCATTGCTGGCCTGCAAGATCCCGCCGTTTGAGGTGATTGCACCGCTGCCGAACGTCGCGTTGTTGTTGAACTGGGCAACGCCGCCGTTGAGCGTGGTGCTGCCGCTGACCAATGGCCCCTGCAACGTCCAGGTGCCGCTGTTGAGCGTCAGATTGTTGAAGTTGACGTAGGTCGCGCTGGACGCAGTGCCAACACCAGTGGTGCCGACACCGGCCGGGTTTTGCAGAATCAGGCTGTTGGTGCCGCCGGCACCACCATCGACCGTCCCGGTCGGGGCAAACGTCAGGTTGATTCCGATCAATCCACCAAGGCCGACGGTGATCTGAATACCGTCACCGACCTGCACGGAAGAACCGGTCACTGCAGTGAAGGTGTTGGTGCTGCCCGCGCCCATCGACACGCCACCAGTAATCGCGCCGGCGTTGGTGAAGGTGTTGCCCGCCGCCGAAGTTTCAAAGGCGATCCGGCCAGTGATCGTACCGCTGCTGCTGTTGGTCATGTTGACTTGCGAGCCGCCGTAGACCCCGATTACTGGAGTATCCGCGAGGGTTATGCCACCGACCGACAACCCAGTGGAGGTAATGATGCCGTTGTTGGTGATGCTGGTGGTGCCGGCAGCAGCGTTATTCACCGCAATGCCAAAACCCTGGATGCTGGTCAGGTCCAGCCCGAGCAACATCCCCGTGCCGCGAATGATCCCGCTGGCATTGTTGAGCACGCTGATCGTACTGGTCGCCCCGGTCCCGATGAATGCACCGCCGCTCAACGCCGAAACCAGGCCCAGCAATGCCGGGTCCAGAGTGCCGGAGTTGTTCAGGCTGATGTTCGTCCCGGTCAGGTCCATTACGTGGCCGCCGAGGGTCGCATTCATCTGTGCGCCACTGTTGACGTTGACCGTCAGACCGTTGGTGGCGCTGGAGAAGTTGTTGAGGAACAGCGGCAGCGTCGGCACGCCGGTACAGGTCACGGTGGACCCCGCCGTCGAGCAAGTAGCCAGTGCCGGAGCGCTCATCCCGCCGAACAGCAGTCCGGCGACGCTCAGGTGCACAGCAAGGGAAAGTGGGGAAAAACGCGATACGAGGGCGACACCAAACCTTGCTTCCACGGGCTACTCCTTGTAGTGGCCAGATTCATCCTTGAAGGCGTGGACAAGCAGGGCTTATTCGACACGCGAATCAAGACTGCGACGGTCATCACAAAACCGTTCTATGGGTCACAAGCTAGTAGACGCCCAGCAATGGGGCACGGATTAAATGGTGTTAATACTTTAATACTAGGCCCCTCTAAACCGGGAGTTTCGACCAGTAATCCCAAGGAATCTCCCCTTGTAGGAGCTGCGGCACGCTGCGATCTTTTGATCCGGTTTTTAAAAATCAAAATCAAAAGATCGCAGCGTGCCGCAGCTCCTGCACAGGCCTCGCACAAGACTTGGTACGCCTTGTGCAAACGTTTGCGAGCCGCCTGGAACGGCTTTTTCGTAACAAAACCGTACAGACCCGCAGATCCCGGGCCTCGATCCGCAAAAAAGGACTTTGAATGCACGCTGCCTCCTCTCCTCGCGCCCCTTTTGTGCGCACTTTTGCTGTTTCCTTGCTACTGACCGGCGTTACCGGACTTCTCAGCGCCAGCGCTTTGGCACAACCGGCGTTGCCGGAAGAGTCCGCCCAAGGTGAAGCCCTCAGCCCCGAAGCCAACCCGCCGAAAAAAGGTGCATACCTGTCGGACTGGTTCAATCAGGATGTGACCCTGATCGGCAGCAAAGACATCAGCTTCGGCCCGCAGCCGGCTGATGACATCTACCTGGAATATGAGTATTTCGGGCGCAAGGGCCCGTTCGAGCTGTACGGTTACATCGACATCCCGAAGATCTTCAATATCGGCAACAGCCACGACAAAGGCGTATGGGATCACGGCTCACCGGTGTTCATGGAACACGAACCGCGAATCTCCATCGACTACCTCGCCGGGCGCAGTCTGGCCATCGGACCGTTCAAGGAATGGTATGTGGCGTTCGACTGGATTTACGACAACGGCAGCAGCAAGGCCAACCGCGCCAACACCCTCTACAGCGGTTTCGGTACCGACATCGACACCCGTTCGCGGGTCAATCTGTCGGCCAACCTGTACGGGCGCTACCAGTGGGAAAACTACGGCGCGAGCAATGAATATTCGTGGGACGGCTACCGTGCCCAACTCAAGTACATCGTCCCCATCGACAGCTACAGCAACGGTGCGTCGCTGACCTACATCGGCTTCACCAACTTCGATTTCGGCTCGGACATCCACAAGGACAATCCGGCGCGCACCGCCAATGCCACGGTGGCAACCAACGTCCTGCTGTACTCGTTCACCCATTTGCGCTTCACCCTGGTGGGGCGTTATTTCCACAACGGCGGCAACTGGGAAGACGGCAGCGAGCTGAACTTCGGCAACGGCAATTTCCGCGCCCGCTCCAACGGCTGGGGTTACTACGCCGGCATGGGTTATCAGTTCTGATTTCAGGAGATTTTTATGCAAGCAATGATGCGTCTGTCGCTGGCCGCTGCGGCCCTGCTCTCTTCCACCGCTTGGGCGAATGAAGCACCGATCCAGCCGAAGGTGATGCTGATCACCATGTTCGCCCCCGAGGCGCAGAACTGGATCGATCGGCTGCAACTCAAGCAGGAAATCCGCGTGCCGGGCCTGTCCGCCGAATACCCGACCATCCGCTGCAACACGCAGCAGGTGTGCCTGATGACCACCGGTATGGGCCAGACCAACGCCGCCGCTTCGACGCTGGCACTGGCGTTGTCGCCAAAATTCGACCTGCGCAAAAGCTACTTTCTGATCGCTGGCATCGCCGGCATCAGTCCGAAACACGGGACCATCGGCACCGCCGCGTGGGCGCATTATCTGGTGGAGTTCGGTACCCAGTGGGAACTCGATTCACGTGACGCGCCGTCGAGTTGGCCGACCGGTTACATCGGCATCAACACCAAAGGCCCGAACGAAAAACCGCCGCTGGATTACAAGACCGAAGTCTTCGAACTTAACCCGAAACTGCAAGCCAAAGCCTTCGCACTGAGCCACAAGGTCGAGCTGAGTGAAAGCAAGGAATCGGCCGCTTGGCGCCTGAAATATCCGTCGGCCCCGGCCAATCAACCACCGGTCGTGACCCGTTGCGACACGCTGGCCGGCAACACCTGGTTCTCCGGTACGCGTCTGAGCGAACGCGCCGAAGTCTGGACCAAACTGCTGACTGACAACAAAGGCGAATACTGCACCACCCAACAGGAAGACAACTCCACCTACGAAGCGCTGTTGCGCGCCAGCCGCGAAGGTCTGGTGGACGTGCAACGTCTGGCGGTGGTCCGCGCTGGCTCCGACTTCGACCGCCCTGCCCCCGGTGGCAGTGAAGTCGACAACCTGCTGAAGTACGCCGATCAGGGCGGCTTCGTCCCGGCACTGGAAAACCTCTATCGCACGGGTAATCCGTTGGTGCAGGACATTCTCAAGCATTGGTCGGCATGGGAAAACGGCGTCCCGCAATCCTGAGATCAACGCAGTACAACGTGTGGGAGCTAGCCTGCTAGCGATGGCGTCTTTCCAGTCAACATCTTCATCGATTGTTTGATGGCTATCGCTAGCAGGCTAGCTCCCACAGGGTTTTCGGTGATTTCAGGGGATCAGAATGATCTTGTCACCGCCGCCCTGATTCACTTCGGCATAACGCTCCAGCCCTTCGGCCAACGGCGATTCCACCAGGCCCTGCGGCAACGGCAGCAGATCCTCATCGAAAAACCGCCCGAACTGATCGAGCATCGCCGCGCACGCAGCGACGCCGTACAGCAGCGAGTTGATCCCGACCACCGAACCGCCCTTGCGATACAACGCCAGTGCCGGCAACTGCACATGACCATCGACCGGTGCGGCGATAATCGCGATGCGCCCGAAAGTCGCCAGCGCCGCGACCGAGGCCGGCAGCCAGAAACCGGTGGTGTCGAAAATCACATCAGCGCCACCGGCGTAAACCGTATTGACCTGCGCACCGAGGTCTTCAGGCTTATCCAGTTGAATCGTCTGATAACCCTGCGCCTGCAAATCCTTGACCTGCTCCGGCCGCCGCGCCGCCGCCAACAGTTGCGCACCACGAACCTTGGCCAGCGCCAATGCCGCCGTCGCCACCGCGCCGCCGCCAATCACCAGCAAACGGGTTTGCGCCGTTACCAGACTGCGCTCCAGCGCATCCCATGCCGTGGTGTACGGCACGCCGAGGCTGGCGGCCTGGGTGAAACTCAAATGCGTCGGTTTCTGCGCCACTCCGCTGGCCGGCAGTTTGACGAATTGCGCATGCGAGCCGTCAGCGAAAAAACCCAGCTCTCGCCCGGTGCCCCAGACTTCCTGACCGATCAGCGCCTGCGGCCCTTCGACCACCACCCCGGCAAAATCGCGGCCGGGAATCCGTGGCAGCGTGGTGTAAGGGAATCGCCCGAGCACGTTTTTCACATCGCTGGGGTTCAGGCCCGCAGCCTTGATCTGCACCAGAACTTCGTCAGCGCCCGGCACCGGGGTCGGCACCTCGACGTAACGCAGGGAAGACAAGTCGCCGGTTTTATCGAATTGCAGTGCTTTCATGGAAACATCCACCGAAGGAAAAAGAGGGATTTCAGGACAACCAGCCAGACACCAGTTGCCGGCCCATCGGCCACAACTGCTCACCCGCCAACATGCCCAGCAGACCGACCAGCGCGATGGCCGGTGGCGCAGGAGAACGAAAATCCAGCGCGCCATAGAGCAGGCCGACGCCCAGCCCGATGGCCAGCGAAATCAGGTAGTTCATGGGACAACTCCGCCGCTTGAAAGGAATGGGCAGAGTCTAGGGAAGGTTCGGTGGAGGCGTCGGCCAAGGACTTCTGAATTTCGGCCAAATCCCGGAGTTCGCTGTAGAACCCTGTGGGAGCTGGCTTGCCAGCGATAGCGGTGTTTCTGCGACGAAGATGCTGGAAGTGACGACGCCATCGCTGGCAAGCCAGCTCCCACAGGTTTTTTGCAGTTGGGTCAATCCACGGTGAACTGCGACGGTGCCACGCCCAACTCACGGCGGAACATGTCGCTGAAACTGCTCGGCGAATAGCCCAGCTCGCGGGCAATGGCACTCACCGACACGCCCTGAATCAGCTCGGCAACCGCCGTCGCCAACTGCACCTGGCGCCGCCATTCAGCGAAGCCCATGCCCAGACCGTCCTTGAACAAGCGAGCCAAAGTACGCACGCTGGCCCCGGCGTTTTCCGCGTGTTGCTCAAAGGAGATATCCAGCGAAGGCGCCGCCATTACCGCCTGACACAGATGCATCAAACGCCGGTCGGAATCGTCCGGTAACGGGATCTTCAACTGCGAACGCCTTGCGCGTTTCAGCTCAAGCAAGGCCAGCCCGACCAACGCCTCGTAATACTCCGGCGCACCGCTATCGCCATGCTCCACCAGCCCGACGATCAACTCACGCAGCAACCCGCCGACCTCGATCACCTGCACGCTGTCATCGAGCGTCGCGGCAAGAGCCGGGCGCAGGTAGATATTGCGCATCTGCAAATCCGACACCACCCGAATCCCGTGCGGCACCCCCGGCGGCAACCACACCGCCCGTTGCGGCGGCACCACCAACGCCTCATGCGGGGTCTCGACCCACATCACCCCGCTCATCGCATACAGCAACTGACCCCAGACATGCTCATGCGGCTCGATAAACAAGCCACGCGGATACGTCCGCGCCAGCGGCTGCACCGGCACATCGGGATTACTGAAATCAGGGGGCGCAGCAAGGGCCATGGCGAGCAATCATTGGGGTTGGCGAAGCCGCCATGGTAACCAGTCGCACACAGCGTCGCCAATGATAGATACCGTCGGACAATCCGAATGAATTTTCCCGGTGCGCTGCGATCCTTCTAATACCACAGGGAGGAATCAGGGCTTTATGAACAACGCAAAACTCTACGTCATCGACTACACCCTTCACGGCAGCCCCAAGTCGTTCATTATCCGCTCGGACAAAATGGACAACGCCGAGGCCTGGCACTGGGCGAGCTGCGACGCCGGCGTGGGCCGCATCCCGCGTTTTGGCCGCGAGAAGGTACAAAAAACCAGCAAGCCGATGGCAGAAAAATTCGGCGTGGAAAACGTCAGCTGGCGGCCGACGAGCTAGGCTTCACTGAAGATTCGAATCAAACGGGGGGAACGTGCATGACCATCACCTACAGTCCGGCGCATCTGGACTACGGCCTGGACACCTTCTTCGGTCGCATCACCAAAAGCATCGAATGCGAAGTCGGCCTCGAAGCCGTAGTCGACGACCCCTATTGCTTCGCCCTGCGCGTACCGGCCCCCGTGCCGGACGACCTGCATCAGGCGACAATCGTCGTGGTAAAGGTTGACGGCAGAACATTGCAAGGCAGCGTCCGGCATATCGAACGGCTGGACGACGAAAGCCTGAAACTTGAAGTGGAGCCTGACTAGGCTCCACTTTTTTATGGCACAGCTTTTTATCGGCGGTGCTCAGCCATGGGCGCACTTGCAGCCCTTGCTCGAACACTCTGCGCCATTCTCATGATGATGGGCACACGCCTCACAGCAAAAATGCTTGCCGTGGCGCACAACTGGATGCTCACCGAGCTTGCAGTTGCATTTCGGACAGTCACAGGTTTTATCGGACATAAAGGCAGACTCCAATCGTGATGGTCGTCCAGTGCGAAAAACGCACCGTGCGTCACAGTGTAGATGGCCGGGGGAGTGCCGGGGTTCAATCCGAACGCACACTGCTCCGATACATAAACACCAAAGCCAAGCCCAAGCACCCCATCGCCAAAACGCGACTGGAAGAAAGCTCAATCGCCGGATTGCCCAACCAGCCAAAGTTATCAATCAACATGCCCATCCCCAATTGCCCGACAATCACTGCCACCGTCGCCACCGCCGTCCCCACCCGTGGCACTGCACCAACCATGACCATCATGTAAACCACCCCGAACAGCGCCCCGCTCAACTGCCACTTGGGCACGTCCAGCAGACTCAGCGCCTGCGCCGGCTCGAAAAACAAAATCAACAACCCCGTCGAAACCGCGCCCACCACAAACGTCAGCAGACTACTGCGCAATACCCCGACCGATTCACCCAGCCGCCCATTGATCGCCGCCTGCACACTCAACACCGCACCGGCCAACACCACCACCGCCAACAAAATAACCAGACTCATCATCAACCCCGCGCAATCAGAACAAGTGCCACCACGATCAACCCCAGCGCCAGCCAACGCTCAGCGTTGACCTTCTTGCGCGTGGCACCGAACCAGCCGAAATGGTCGATCAACACACTCTTGCCAACCTGCCCCGACAGAATCGCAATCATCGTCATCGCAATGCCGATATGCGGCGTCGCCAGCGTCAGCACCACCACATACATCGGCCCGAGAAACCCGCCGATCAATTGCCAGCGCGGCAGATCAGTCAGTGCCGGGCCCTTCTGCGGCCCCGCAAACAACAGCAGCAAAAACAGAATCGCCGAGCCGACACCAAAGATGCTCAACGTCGCCCACAGATGCCCGACCTGCTCACCCAACGGCCCGAGCAACCCGGCCTCCACCGACAACCCCATCCCCGCTAGAATCACCAGCGGCAGCAACAACAAGCGCAAACCCGGTTTAGTCTCCGGCTGCACCACACTTGCTTCGTCCAACGTCTGCATAACCACAACCTGTCCTAGTAAACGATGGCGCGGATTATCGGCTGGCGCAGCTGTGCGATAAATGGGAGCATCCGGACAACACTTTTGCGCAACTCGCACAGCAGGATCGATCATGCACGGGCTCAACGAACTGGGATTCAAGGCGCTAAGGCTGTTTGTGGCCGTGCTCGACCACGGCAGTTTTTCCGAAGTCGCCCGCCGCGAAGGCGTGGCGCCCTCCTCGATTTCCCGGCAGATCCAGTTGATGGAACAGGCGCTGAATCAGCAATTGCTCTACCGCCACACCCGCGCAGTCACGCCGACCGAAGCCGGACGAATGCTCGGCCACCATGCGCGACTGGTACTGGTGCAACTGGAAGAAGCCGAACAGGCGTTGCAAGAACAGCAAAGCGAACCCACCGGTCTGGTGCGGATCAACGCCCCGGTGGTGTTCGGCCAACGGCATCTGACGCCGTGGCTGGGCCAATTGTGTGAGCGCTATCCGAAACTGCAACTGGATATCCAGCAGACCGACCACTACGTCGACCCGTTGCAGGAAGGCGCGGACTTGCTGTTTCGTATCGGCCCGCTGCATGACTCCAGCATGCAGGCGCGAATTCTCGCGCCACACCGCTTTCAGGTCGCCGCCAGCCCGGCGTATCTGCAACGCCACGGCACGCCGCAACATCCCGAAGATCTGGCGCAGCATCAGTGCCTGGCCTACAAAGGCGCGACCGGCCAGCAACGCTGGTTTTTCCGCCGCGAGCAACAGGACTGGACGCCGTATTCGGTTAAGGGCCCTATCACCGGCAACCACGCCGACACCCTCACACAAGCCGCCGTGCAGGGCCTGGGGCTGGTGATGTTTCCGTCGTGGCTGATTGGTGAAGCGGTACGTGAAGGCACGCTGGTGCCGGTGTTGCGGGAATATCAAGTGTCGAACAGCGTAGAGCCGCAGCAGATTGCGGTGCTGTGGCCGGGGAGCCGGCGGCTCTCGGTGAAGGTGCGGACAGTGATCGATTTCTACATCGAATGCTTCGGGGTCATCCCCTACTGGGACAGACCGTGAGCCTGAGCACAATCCCTGTAGGAGCTCACGAGTGAAACGAGGCAGCGATCTTTTGATCTTGTTTTGAAGCGAAGTCAAAAGATCGCAGCGTGCCGCAGCTCCTACAGGGGTTGTGCGGTGTTCTTTAGATGCGGAACTGACCTACTAGCTGACCAAGCCGCTGCCCCAGATCCGCCAGACTGCGCGACGTCTGCGCCCCCAACTGCGTTTCATCCGCGACGTTATCCACCGCCACAGCAATCTGATGCACGCTGCGGTTGATCTCTTCCGCCACCGCCGTCTGCTCTTCCGCTGCACTGGCAATCTGGGCGTTCATCGAGTTGATGGTGGCGATCAGATTGGCCATCGCATCCAGCGACGCGCCAGCCTGATTGGCCTGCGCCGAAGTGCCGTCGCCCGCTTCGCTGGAGCGACGCATCGCTTCCACCGCCGACTGTGTACCGGCCTGCAAGCGATCGATCATCCCCTGAATTTCCTGAGTGCTGATCTGCGTGCGGCTGGCCAGCGCGCGTACTTCATCGGCAACCACGGCAAACCCGCGCCCGGCCTCACCGGCTCGTGCCGCTTCAATCGCGGCGTTCAGCGCCAGCAGGTTGGTCTGCTCGGCAATCGAACGAATCACCCCGAGCACGCCGACAATCGAAGTCACGTCCTGTTGCAGGCTGTCGAGGGACACGCCGCTGCTGCGAATATCATCCACCAACGCATGAATCTGTTTGATGCTGCCGGCCACCACACGTTTGGCGCTCTGGCCTTCTTCGTCGGTCTGCTGCGCAGCGACCGCAGCGTTCTGCGCGCTTTTGGCGACTTCCTGGGCGGCGGCGGACATTTCGTTGATCGCCGTGGCGACCTGATCGGTCTCGTGACGCTGACGCTCCATCGCCTTGTCCGAGCGCTGCGCCTGATCGGAGACTTGCGTCACCAGACCGGTCAACTGCGTGGTCATCTCGGTAATCTGCCGCACCAGACCATGGATCTTGTCGACGAAGCGGTTGAACGAGCCGGCCAGTTCGCCGAGTTCATCCTGACTGGTGATGTTCAGTCGGCGAGTCAAATCGCCCTCACCGGCAGCAATGTCGTCGAGGTTGGCTTTCATCAGGGTCAGCGGCCGCAGAATGGTGTTGGCGAGGATCATGCCCGCCGCCGCGATTATCAGCAGCACCACCACCGCCACGCCGACGATGCTGAGGATCACGCCTTGCACGCGCTCCTGCACCTGCGCCTCGACCACCGCGACTTGCGCTTCGATGCCGTCGAGGTTGACCGAAGTACCGACCGCCATGTCCCACTTCGCCAGGTATTCGGTGTAACCGAGTTTCGGCACCTGCACCTGGGCATTGCCCGGCAGCGGCGAGCTGTATTGCAGATAGTGGGTGCCATCCTTCGCCACTTTTACCAGGCCGAGGTTGACGTAGACGCCGTTCGAATCGCGATTGTCTTTGAAGCTTTTGCCCACGCCGTCAGGGTCGTTGGCCTTGAACAGGCGCACGGTCTCGGAGTCGTAACCGAAGAAGTAGCCGTCCTTGCCGTAGCGAATTCCCGACAGCAACTTGATCCCCTGCGCCCGCGCATCGGCGTCGCCGGGAGCGGCGGCGTCGTACAAAGGTTTGATCGTGGTCATGGCCACGGCAACATAGCTTTGCAGGGTGGCTTTGGCGTCGTTGAGCAGACGTTCGCGGGTCTGTTCGACTTCCTTGTGTGCCTGCTCTTGCAGGATGAACAGCGTGGTCAGGCTGATGACCACGGCAAAAAGCAAGACCGGAAGGACGGCAAGGGACAGGACTTTAGCCTTGAGACTCAGGCGCATTGGGGGCTCACTCTTTTGGTTTTATTGGGCGTGCTTAAAGGCTTTAACGGCACGCGAAACCAAAAGTTGAGCCAAGGATTCAACCCCGCCCCTGTGGGAGCCAGCCTGCTGGCGATTGCGATGTATCAGTCACCAGATGTTCTGACTGGTTTGACGCTATCGCTAGCAGGCTAGCTCCCACAGGGGATCAGTGCGGTATCAGAGGACCATTGCGGCCACCCAGCCGAATGCCAGCAGCGGCAGGTTGTAGTGCAGGAACGTCGGCACCACGGTGTCCCAGATATGGTGATGCTGACCGTCGATGTTCAAACCGGAAGTCGGGCCGAGCGTCGAATCCGAGGCCGGCGAACCGGCATCGCCCAGCGCCCCGGCAGTGCCGACGATGCAGACGATCGCCATCGGACTGAAACCCAGTTGCACGCACAGCGGCACAAAAATCGCCGCCAGAATCGGCACGGTGGAAAACGACGAGCCGATGCCCATGGTCACCAGCAACCCTACCAGCAGCATCAACAGTGCGCCGACGCCTTTGCTGTGATTGATCCACGATGCCGACGATTCGACCAGCGTCTGTACTTCGCCGGTGGCCTTCATCACTTCGGCGAAACCGGAGGCGGCGATCATGATGAAGCCGATCATCGCCATCATCTTCATGCCTTCAGTGAACAGGTCATCGGTTTCACGCCACTTGACCACACCCGACACCGAGAAGATCAGAAAACCGGCCAATGCCCCGATAATCATCGAGTCCAGCAACAACTGAACGATGAACGCACAGGCAATCGCCAGACCGGCGATCAACAGGCTCAGCGGGTTGTACTGCACCGCGACTTGCTCAACCTGTTCGATCTTCGACAGGTCATAGACGCGCTTCTTGCGATAGCTGAAGAACGCAATCGCCAGCCCCGTCATCATCCCCAGCGCCGGAATACCCATGGCGTGGGTGACATTGATACCGCTGATGTCAACGCCACTGCGGGCAACGTTGGCCAGCAGGATTTCATTGAGGAAGATGTTGCCGAAACCCACCGGCAGGAACATGTACGGCGTGATCAGACCGAACGTCATCACGCAGGCAATCAACCGACGGTCGAGTTGCAGCTTGGTCAGTACATATAGAAGTGGCGGCACCAGCAACGGAATGAACGCAATGTGAATCGGGATGATGTTCTGCGAGGCAATCGCCACCACCCACAGCAGGCCGATCAACAACCATTTGACGCTGCCACCGCCCGTTGCGTGTTGACGATCAACCATCACCAGCGCTTTGTCGGCCAGGGCATGCGCGAGTCCGGACTTTGCTATCGCCACGGCGAAAGCGCCGAGCAAGGCGTAGGACAACGCCACGGTAGCACCGCCACCCAGGCCGCTGTTGAACGCCTTCAGGGTGGCGTCGATGCCCAGACCACCGGTCAGGCCACCCACCAGCGCGCCGACGATCAAAGCGATCACCACATGCACGCGGGACAGGCTGAGGATCAGCATGACGCCGACCGCAGCAATCACTGCATTCATTTCGTTACCTCAAAAACACTGCGATGAAGTTTTCACCGCCAGACAGAATGAGTCCGCCAGAACATCATCGGCGGATTTGCAAAGAGGGTCTTATTAGAAGGGCGCGCACTGTGCCGCAGAGTGGACGCGGTGTCAAAGCGACTGCCTGATACCTGCATGGCGAATGTCCATTGTGGCGAGGGGATTTATCCCCGTTGGGTGGCAAAGCCGCCCCATTCAGATCGTCCAGGAAAATCAAACAGGCAGGTTTTGCGACTGCTTCGCAGCCGATCGGGGATAAATCCCCTCGCCACGGAAAGCGCTCAGCACTGCAAAGTGCGGCAATTCGCCTTATTGTGTTTCAAGGATAAAGAATGCCGAAACGCGGCCGTTACAGTGCAAAGTCTCAGATATTTATCGAATAAGGACGCTCTCCATGTCGCTCAGACAACTTTCCATCCAATGGAAAATCACCCTGCTCGCCGGGCTGTGCCTGGCCGGCATCGTGACCCTGCTGGTGGGTCTTTCGCTGTATCGCATGGAGCACAGTTCTGAACTGGTGAAAGCTTCGAGCATGGAAATGCTCACCGAATCGGCCCAGTCGCGCATCGAATCCCAAGGCGAGGTGCAGGCCCTCGGCATTCGTCAGCAGTTCATGGATGCCTATCAATACGGCCACGGCTTCTCGCGCCAGGTGCTGTTCTTGCGTGAACAGGCTGAAAAACGCTTCCTCGACGCCTTCGATCTGCGCGAAGACATGACCCGTCAGGTGAAGTCGGCGCTGCAAGCCAACCCTGACCTGCTCGGTTTGTCGCTGGTGTTCGAAGCCAACGCACTGGATGGCAAGGATGAACTGTTCGCCGGTCAGGCTGAACTCGGTAGCAACGACAAGGGCCGTTTTGCCCTGTACTGGTCACAGCCGACCCCGGGCAAAGTCACCTCTATGGCGCTGCCGGAAAGCGACATGGCCGATACCAGCACCGGCCCCAGCGGTCAGGCGGCCAACGCCTGGTTCACCTGCCCGCGCACCACGCTCAAGCCGTGCGTGATCGAGCCGTACTTCTATGTGATCGACGGCCAGAGGGTGCTGATGACCAGCATCGTCTTCCCGCTGATGGTCAACGGCAAAGTCATCGCCTCGCTGTCGGTGGACATCAACCTCAACAGCCTGCAAGCGGTCAGCCAGAACGCCAGCAAAAAGCTCTATGACGGTCAGACCGCCGTGAGCATCGTCAGTCCCGCTGGCCTGCTCGCCGGTTACAGTCCGGACGCCGGCAAACTCAGCCAGCGTCTGGATGCCGTGGACAAAACCAGCGGTGCCGAACTGTTGCGCCTGCTCGCCAACAGCAGCCAGGTCAGCAGTCTGCACAGCAATGACCAGTTGAAAGTGCTGTCGCCATTCCAGCCGATTCCCGGTGGTCCGTCGTGGGGCGTATTGCTCGACGTGCCGGAACACGTCCTCGTCGCGCGAGCCGAAGCGCTCAAACAACAACTGGACGCCAGCAACAACGCCGGCACGTTGATGGAACTGGGCCTCGGCGCCATCGCGGCGTTGATCGGCCTGTTGCTGGTGTGGCTGATGGCGCGCAGCGTGACCAATCCGATCCTCGGCGTGGCGCACATGCTCGAAGACATCGCCAGTGGCGAAGGCGACCTGACCCGTCGTCTGGCGTACGACAAAAAGGATGAACTCGGTCAATTGGCCGGTTGGTTCAACCGTTTCCTCGACAAGCTGCAACCGATCATTGCCGAAGTGAAACGCTCGGTGCAGGACGCGCGCAACACCGCCGACCAATCCTCGGCCATCGCCACCCAGACCAGCGCCGGCATGGAGCAGCAATACCGTCAGGTCGATCAGGTTGCGACTGCGTCCCACGAAATGAGCGCCACCGCCCAGGACGTCGCTCGCAGTGCCGCGCAGGCCGCCGAAGCCGCGAAGGACGCCGACCGCGCTACCCGTCAGGGCCTGACCGTGATCGACCGCACCACCGCCAGTATCGACACCCTCGCCGCCGACATGAGCGCGGCAATGGTTCAGGTCGAAGGCCTGGCCGCCAATAGCGAGAAGATCGGCGCGGTGCTGGAAACCATCCGCGCCATCGCCGAACAGACCAATTTGCTGGCGCTCAATGCTGCCATCGAAGCGGCGCGTGCCGGTGAAGCCGGACGCGGGTTTGCGGTGGTCGCCGACGAAGTGCGCAACCTCGCCCGCCGCACGCAAGAGTCGGTGGAAGAAACCCGTCAGGTGATCGAGCAGTTGCAGAGCGGCACGCAGGATGTGGTCGGTTCGATGGGCAACAGCCATCGTCAGGCCCAAGGCAGTGTCGAGCAGGTTGGCCAGGCCGTGACGGCGTTGCGTCAGATTGGCGACGCGGTGACGGTGATCAGCGACATGAACCTGCAAATCGCCAGTGCGGCGGAAGAGCAGAGTGCGGTGGCTGAGGAGATCAACAGCAACGTGGCGACCATTCGTGATGTGACGGAGTCATTGTCTGAGCAGGCGAACGAGTCGGCGCGGGTGAGCCAGTCGCTCAATAGTCTGGCGAATCAGCAGCAGAGCCTGATGGATCAGTTCCGGGTTTGATGCGAAACGCCCGCTCACCACAAATCCCTGTGGGAGCGGGCTTGCCCGCGATGGCGGTGTGTCAGACACACAAATGTTGAATGTACTGACGCCATCGCGGGCAAGCCCGCTCCCACAGGTTATGCAGTGACCTTGGGATCGATGCTAGCGCCGAGGCAACTCGATCACCACTTTCAACCCGCCCCACTCGCTCTCGCCCAGCACCAGCAATCCGCCCCACGTATCGACAATATCCCGCACAATCCCCAACCCCAATCCATGCCCATGGGTCTGCTCATCCAGCCGCGTCCCTCGGCTGAATACCTGAGCGCGTTGCTCTTCAGGAATCCCCGGCCCGTCATCTTCCACGCTCAGGGCGAAACCGTCAGTGCGCTCAATCACGCTCAAGCGCACTTCGGCATCTGCCCATTTGCAGGCGTTGTCCAGCAAGTTGCCGAGCAACTCCAGCAAGTCTTCTCGATCCCAAGGCAGTTGCAGCCCCGGTGGCGACACATAACTCAACGCCAGATGTTCGCCGTGGATCATGTTCAGCGTCGCCAGCAAACCCGGCAGTTCCGCATCGCAATCAAACAGCGCACCCGGCAATGCATCGCCGGACAACCGCGCACGGTTGAGTTCGCGATTGAGCCGCTGCTGCACCTGCTCCAGTTGCTCTTTAAGGATTTTGCGCAATTGCGGATGGGCATCGAGCTGTTCGCTGGACGCCAGACTCAACAGCACTGCCAACGGCGTCTTCAATGCATGCCCCAGATTGCCCAGGGCATTGCGCGAGCGCTTGAGGCTGTCTTCGGTGTGCGCCAGCAAATGGTTGATCTGCGCCACCAACGGTTCCAGTTCCACCGGCACTTGATCGTCGAGTTGCGAACGCTGGCCTTGTTGCAGCTGGGCGATCTGCTCGCGGGCCTTTTCCAGCGGGCGCAAGGCGCGGCGCACGGTGATCCGCTGCAGCAGCAAAATCAGCAGCAGACCGGCCAGCCCAAGGCCCAGCCCGATCTGACGCATGCGCTGAAAACTCTCGCGCACCGGCGTGTAATCCTGAGCGACGCTGATCGAGATCGACTGGCCCAGCCGTTTGTAATCCGAACGCAGCACCAGCAATTGCTGGCCATCCGGGCCCAGTTGCAGGTTGCTGTGCAAACCCGGTTGTTCCAGTAGCGGCAAGTCCTGATCCCACAACGAGCGGGAGCGCCAATGGCTCTCGGCGAAATCGATGCGGAAGTAATGCCCGGAAAATGGCCGCTGATAGGCCGGCGACAGATGCCGTTCATCCAGTTGCAAACCCTGCGGGCCACGCACCAGCGCCACCAACAGGCTTTCGCTGTCGTTGCGCAGTCCGGCTTCGAGGTAGCGCTGCAAACCCATTTCGAACAACCACAGACTGGTTTGCGCCAGCACCAGGCCGACGATCACCATCACGCTGATCAAACCGAGGCTCAAGCGGCGCTGGATCGACCTCACTGCGCTTGCCCGCCGAACAGGTAACCCTGACCGCGCCGGGTTTCAATCACACTTTTGCCGAGCTTGCGCCGCAGGTGATTGACGTGGACTTCGAGGACGTTGGAGTCACGCTCGGTTTCGCCGTCGTAGAGGTGTTCGGCGAGGTGACTTTTCGACAGGATCTGCTCGGGGTGCAGCATGAAATAACGCAGCAGGCGGAATTCGGCAGCGGTCAGTTGAATGTCGGCACCGTCGCGAGTAACGCACTGGCGACCCTCGTCCAGATGCAGACCGGCAGCCTTGAGCGTCGGCTGATTGGCCTGGCCCTTCGACCGGCGCAACAACGACTGCACCCGCAGGTGCAGCTCTTCGGGGTGGAATGGTTTGGTCAGGTAATCGTCGGCGCCTGCCTTGAGGCCTTCGATGCGCTCGGCCCAGGAATCGCGAGCGGTGAGGATCAGCACCGGGATCGCCAACCCACCGGCCCGCCATTGCGCCAGCACTTCAAGCCCGGGAATACCCGGCAGGCCGAGGTCGAGAATGATCAGGTCATAAGGCTCGCTGCTGCCCTGATGGGCCGCGTCGCGCCCGTCCGCCAGCCAGTCCACCGCATAACCCTGACGCTGCAGGCCGGCGAGCAGTTCGTCGGCCAGCGGTACGTGGTCTTCCACCAGAAGCAAACGCATCGATCAATCTTCCTTGTCTTTCAGTAATTCACCGGTATCGGCCTTCAGATGCAGCTCACGCGCCACACCTTCGACGGTCAGCAACTCGACTTCATAAACGTAGACGTCGTGCTTTTCTTCCAGCTCGACTTCCAGCAGTTTGGCGCCGGGATAGCGATCCAGTGCCTGTTGCAGCACTTGCTCCAGCGGCAGGATCACCCCCTGCTGACGCAGGCGCAGGGCTTCGTCCTGATCGAGGTCACGAGCCAGCGCCGTCGAGCAGACAATCACGAGCGCCAGCGCAGTCCGACTGGTGACGCGAACAATAACCTTCATTACGTATCCTGATGATCCTTGAGCACTTGCCCGCTGACCGCATCTAATTCCAGATCCCAATCCAGCCCCTGCGGGTCGCGCAGTTCAATCTGGTAGATGTACTTGCCGTACTGTTCTTCCAGTTCGGTATCGGTGATCTTCGAGCCGGGATGTCGGGTCAGCGCCGTGGCATTGAGCTTCTCGAAAGACACGATAGTACCAGCGTCGCGCAGGCGCAGGGCTTCGTCGGGGCCAAGATCACGGGCATGGGCGATGCTGGCGGTCAGGCCGATGATCGCGGCGATGCACAGGGCAGTCAGGGTTTTCATGGGTGTCTCCGTATTTTTATGTGTTGCTACGGCCGGCACCTTAACGATTTGAACTTAACTGAAACTGAATGGCCATCATTGCTTCCCTGTAGGAGTGAGCCTGCTCGCGATGACGGTCTGTCAGACACATTGATGTTGAATGTGTCGACGCTATCGCGAGCAGGCTCACTCCTACATAATGCTTCGCTTGCTAACGATCGAGACCGGTATGACCGCCATTCACATCAAGTTCCCTGCCCTCACCCTCAAGGCCGGTCCGCGTGCGATGGCGCGCATCCGTGCTGAAGGCCTGAACGCCATCGATGTCGGCACCCTGCCCGGTGCGGCCGGCGGCCCGAAAGCATTGGGGATTCAGGGGCTGGATCTGGCGCTGTTCGGCGAATGGCTGCCGACGGCGCCGCGTGAGCGCTCGCTGATCGGCGCCTCGGTCGGTTCCTGGCGCTTCGCCAGCGCCTGTCTGCCGGATGCCGCTGAAGGCATCCGCCGCCTCGGGCATCTGTACACCGAGCAGAATTTCAACAAAGGCGTGACCATGGCCGAGATCAGCCAGAGCTCGCAGCGCATGCTCAATGATCTGCTCGACGGCCGCGACGCCAGCATCCTCAACAACGCCAATTACCGCTTGAACATCATGGTGGTCAAAAGCCACGGGCGTCTGGCGGACGATCATCGTGGCCGGCTCGGCTTGGCGCTGGGTTCGGTGATCGCCGACAACCTGCGCGGCCGCGCACGGCTGTCGCGGCACTTCGAACGGCTGATCATCCACGATCCGCGTCTGGCGCCTCCGGTCCACGCGCTCAACGATTTCCCGTCGCGCTTCGTTGCGCTTGATGCCAATAACCTGCGCCAGGCATTGCTGGCCTCGGGGTCGATCCCGATGGTCATGGAAGGTGTGCGCGACCTGCCGGGTGCCGGTGCCGGCACGTTCCGCGATGGCGGCCTGCTCGACTATCACCTCGATCTGCCTTACAGCGGCGACGGTATCGTGCTTTATCCGCACTTCACCGACCGGGTGATTCCGGGCTGGTTCGACAAGACCCTGCCATGGCGCCGCGCCTCGGTAGAACGCTTGCAGGACGTGCTGCTGCTCGCGCCGTCGAAGGAATATCTGGCACGCCTGCCCTTCGGCAAACTGCCCGACCGGAATGACTTCAAACGCTTCATGGGCGATGCGTCGGCCCGACAGAAATACTGGCGCGCGGCGATGGACGAGAGCCGGCGCCTGGGCGACGAGTTTCTCGAACTGACTGCCAACGGTCGCCTCGCCGAGCGCTTGCTGACCCTTTAGTCAGCACGGCCAAACACAAGCTGGTAAACTCGCCGCCTGCCCGAATCGCTGCGGCGAACGCCACCTGAACAGAGCCGAAAACACTGTGGAAATCTTCAAGGAATTTACTTTCGAATCCGCCCACCGCCTGCCGCACGTACCGGACGGCCACAAGTGCGGGCGTCTGCACGGCCACTCGTTCAAAGTGGCGATTCACCTGAGCGGCGACCTCGATCCGCACACTGGCTGGATTCGTGACTTCTCGGAAATCAAGGCGATCTTCAAGCCGCTGTACGAGCGTCTGGATCACAACTACCTGAACGACATTCCCGGTCTGGAAAACCCGACCAGCGAAGTGCTGGCCAAGTTCATCTGGAATGAACTGAAGCCACTGCTGCCGGAACTCAGCGCGATCCGCATCCACGAGACCTGCACTAGCGGTTGCATCTATCGCGGTGAGTGATCCCGAACCACATAAATCCCATTGTGGGAGCTAGCCTGCTAGCGATGAAGGCGTGTCAGTCGGTATTTGCACTGGCTGACCCAGCTCTATCGCCAGCAGGCTGGCTCCCACAGGGTTCTGTGTTTGTGCAGGAAAATAAAGAACAGCCTTCACGGCTGTTTTTTTATGCCTATGCTTTTTGGCTCAAACCCGCCAAGAGCACAGGCCGATGACTGACTGGCTGCTGGATCAAATCTTCGACTTCAACGGGCACCCGGTGCGCCATGCCGTGCGCGGCGACGGCCCACCGCTGGTGTTCGTGCACGGCACACCCTTCTCGTCTTACGTGTGGCACCGCATCGCGCTGTACTTTTTCGCCACGCACCGGGTGCATTATTTCGATCTGCTGGGCTATGGCCGCTCCGCACAACCCGACGCCGATGTGTCCCTTGGCGTGCAAAATCTGTTGCTGGCGCAATTGCTCGATCATTGGAATATCGAGCGCCCGGACGTCGTCGCCCACGACTTCGGCGGCGCCACCGCCCTGCGCACGCACCTGCTCAACGGCAAGGATTACCGCAGCCTGACGCTGATCGACCCGGTCGCGCTCGCCCCTTGGGGCTCGCCATTCGTACAGCATGTGCGCCAGCATGAAGCAGCGTTCAGCGGACTGCCCGACTACATCCAGCGAGCGATTGTGCCGACCTATATTCGCGGGGCGATTCACCGCGAGATACCTGACGCCGAGCTGGCGCCCTATGTGCAACCGTGGATTGGCGAACCCGGGCAAGCGGCGTTCTATCGTCAGATCGCGCAGATGGATGAGTGCTTTACTCGCGAGGTGGAAGGCCTCTACCCGACAATCCGCTGCCCGGTGCAGATTCTCTGGGGTGAACAGGATCAATGGATTCCCATCGAACGCGGCCGCGTATTGCACCAGATGATTCCGGGCTCACAGTTCCACTCGATCCCGAGCGCCGGACATCTGGTCCAGGAAGACGCCCCCGAAGCCATCGTCGCCGCCCTCCTGCGATTCCTCTAACCCACCGCAATCCCGTGTAGGAGCTGCCGAAGGCTGCGATCTTTTGATCTTGTTTTTTTCAGATCAAAAGATCGCAGCCTTCGGCAGCTCCTACATTGGGCTTCGGTGTGTTCAGGCGCACCCTTTTCGTGCCGATCCTCACGACTCGTCTATACATAACCTCGCGAATCCGTGACTGGCACGACCACTGCAACCCTTCCCGCGTCCTCCCCTTTTCAGCAAGGAACGCCCCATGACGCAGAACGATCCCGGCAACGATTACCCCTTGAGCGAAGTGCCGATGCACGCGCGCAAGGGCCTGGCTTCCACGGCGATGGTGCTGCTGGGGTTCACCCTTTTTACTGCGACCATGTTTGCCGGCGGCAAGCTGGGAGTGGCATTCAGTTTCAGCGAGATGCTCGCGGTGATCGTCGTCGGCAATCTGCTGTTGGGGCTGTACGCGGCGGGGCTCGGTTACATCGCGTTCAAGAGCGGCCTCAACTCGGTGTTGATGGGGCGTTTCTGTTTTGGTGAAGTCGGCAGCAAGCTCAGCGACCTGATTCTCGGTTTCACCCAGATCGGCTGGTACGCCTGGGGCACGGCGACCGCTGCGGTGGTGCTCGGCAAATATTTCGAGCTGGATCAAGGCACGGTGCTCGGCTTGATGGTGCTGTTCGGCCTGATGTTCTGCGCCACGGCATATGTCGGTTATCGTGGGCTGGAGATTCTGTCGTACATCGCAGTCCCGGCGATGATGTTGCTGCTGATGCTGTCGATGTGGGTCGCAACGGTAAAGGTCGGCGGATTCGAGGGATTGCTGAGCGTGATGCCCAGCGGTTCGATGGACTGGTCGACCGCGATCACTCTGGTGTTCGGCACCTTCGTCAGCGGCGCGACCCAGGCCACCAACTGGACGCGTTTCTCGCGCTCGGCCAAGGTTGCGGTACTGGCCAGCCTGATCGGTTTCTTCATCGGCAATGGCCTGATGGTGTTGATCGGAGCCTACGGCGCCATCGTCTACCAGCAACCGGACGTGGTCGAAGTGCTGCTGTTGCAAGGCTTCGCCATGGCCGCGATGGCGATGCTGTTGCTGAATATCTGGAGCACCCAGGACAACACCATCTACAACTTCGCCGTCGCCGGCTGCAATCTGCTGCGCACCAATCGCCGCAAGACCGTGACCCTCGCCGGCGCGGTGATCGGCACCCTGCTCGCATTGCTCGGCATGTACGACATGCTGGTGCCGTATCTGATTCTGCTTGGCACGGTGATTCCGCCCATCGGTGGCGTGATCATGGCCGACTTTTTCTTCCGCTGGCGCGGCCGTTACCCGCGACTGGCCGACGCACGGCTGCCGGCCTTCAACTGGCCGGGACTCGGCGCTTACGCAGTCGGCACCCTTGCCGCATTCAGCTCGCCATGGGTCGCGCCGCTGGTAGGGATTGCCGCTGCCGCGCTAACGTATGTCATCGTCACCGGCGTGCTCGGCGCCCGCAGCGCTGACGCACCACTACAAGATCTATAAAAGGATTTGCCTGATGCACATCATCAACGCCCGCCTGCGCAATCAGGACGGCCTGCACCAATTGCACCTCGAAGACGGTCTGATCCGCAGCATCGCCCGTCAGACCGAAGCCCCGAACCTGGGGCCTGACGACCTCGATGCCGGTGGCAATCTGGTGGTGCCGCCCTTCGTCGAACCGCACATTCACCTTGATGCCACGCTGACCGCCGGCGAGCCGCGCTGGAACATGAGCGGTACGCTGTTCGAAGGCATCGAATGCTGGGGCGAACGCAAGGTCACCATCACCGAAGAAGACACCAAGACCCGCGCCAAGAAAACCATTCAAACGCTGGCGGCCCATGGCATCCAGCATGTGCGCACCCACGTTGACGTCACCGACCCGAGCCTCACTGCGCTCAAGGCAATGCTCGAAGTGCGCGAAGAAAGCCGTCACCTGATCGACCTGCAAATCGTCGCGTTCCCGCAGGAAGGCATCGAGTCGTTCCGCAATGGCCGCGAGCTGATGGAAGAGTCGATCCGCATGGGTGCGGACGTGGTCGGCGGCATCCCGCACTTCGAGTACACCCGGGATCAGGGCGTCAGCTCAGTGAAGTTTCTGATGGACCTGGCCGAGCGCACCGGTTGCCTGGTGGACGTGCATTGCGATGAAACCGATGACCCGCATTCACGCTTTCTCGAAGTGCTCGCCGAAGAAGCACGTAGCCGCGACATGGGCGCCCTCGTCACCGCCAGCCACACCACGGCGATGGGCTCTTACGACAACGCCTACTGCGCCAAACTGTTCCGCCTGCTCGGGCATTCGGGGATCAGTTTTGTCTCGTGCCCGACCGAAAGCATTCACCTGCAAGGACGCTTCGACAACTTCCCGAAACGCCGTGGCGTGACCCGGGTCAACGAGTTGCTGGAAGCCGGAATGAACGTGTGTTTTGGCCAGGACTCGATTGTCGATCCGTGGTATCCGCTGGGCAACGGCAACATCCTGCGGGTGCTTGAAGCCGGTTTGCACATCTGTCACATGCTCGGTTACCGCAACCTGCAAAGTGCGCTGGATCTGGTCACCGACAACAGCGCCAAAGCGATGAATCTGGGTGAGCGTTATGGTCTGGAACAGGGGCGTCCGGCGAATCTGTTGATCCTGTCGGCGGACAGCGATTACGAAGTCATCCGCAGCCAGGGCTTGCCGCTGTACTCGATTCGCGCAGGTAAAGTACTGATGAAGCGGCAGATGCCGGTGGTGGAGTTCAGCGCTGACCTGAACTGAGATTGTTGTTGAAACTGCTGGCCCCTTCGCTGGCAGGCCAGCTCCCACAGTGATTGGTGTTGTGCAGATGATTTGAGGCAACTCACAAAACCTGTGGGAGCGAGCCTGCTCGCGATAGCGTCGTGTCAGTCAACACATCTGGTGCCTGACACACCGCTTTCGCTGGCAAGCCAGCTCCCACGGGGATTGCGCAGTGCAGATGATTTGAGGCCACTCACAAAACCTGTGGGAGCGAGCCTGCTCGCGATAGCGTGGTGTCAGTCAACACATCTGGAGCCTGACACACCGC